>CAZBFW010000072.1:0-11220 GCA_964491135.1 uncultured Phycisphaeraceae bacterium
GGCCCTGTCCGAGCGCGGGGTTGGGACGGAGATCTACTACCCGGAGCCGCTGCACCTGCAACCGTGCCTGGCCTATCTGGGCTATGGGGAAGGAGATCTGCCGGTTGCCGAGACGGCGTCGCGCGAGGTGCTGGCGCTGCCCATCTACCCCGAGCTGACGGACGACATGCTCCGATACGTTGCGGAGCAGGTCCGCGCGGCCACGCGGGACATCGCCGCCCCCTCCGAACCGGCCCTGGCGTTGGCGGGAGCATCGCAGGACGTGCCATGAGCGTCCGCCGCACGGATCCGGCTCACGAACGCCGCATACTGATGATCTGCTGCGCGTTTCCGCCCACCGGCGGACCGGGCGTGCAGCGAAGCGTGAAGTTCGCCAAGTATCTGCCGCAGTTCGGATGGCGCCCGTACGTCTGGTCGGCGGAACGGATCGCCGGTTTGCCGGCGGACGCAACGCTGCTGCGCGACCTGCCCGCCACCGTGACGCGCCGGTGGCTCAAGCACACGGAGTGGGACCGGGCCATCCGCCAGGCCGGCGAGCGGGCGGCATCCCGCCTTGGCCCGGACAGCCGGTGTGGCCGTGCCGTCGCGGGTCTCGGCTGGCGGACGGAACACGGGCTGCGCGTCGTCTTCGACCGGCTGGTGCCGGATGAGTTCGTCGCCTGGGCTCTGCGAAGCTACGGCCCCGTGTGCCGGTGGGCCCGTCGCGAGCGGATCGAAGCCGTCTACAGCACCTTCAGTCCCCCATCCAACCATCTGCTGGCGTCGCTGGTTCAACGCGCGCTGGGCGTCCCCTGGATCGCCGACTACCGCGATCTGTGGACGGACAACTACGACTATCACTGCCCGCGCGCCTGGCAGCACAAGCTGAACCTGCGGCTGGACAACCGCTTCCTGCGGCGGGCCGACGCCGTCGTGTCGGTCAGCGACCAGTGTACGGCCGCACTGGCCGCGCACCGACCGGCGTCGGAGCAGAGCAAGTTTCACACGATCACGAACGGCGTTGACCTGGACGACTTCGATGCGGCCTCCCGTAGCACGGACTCCGAGCCAGCGTCCTTTCGCCTGACCTTCGTCGGGCACTGCATTCGCCTGCGATTCCCGACCGTGGTGCAGGAAGGGATCAGCCGCTTCGTGGCGTGGGCCCGGGCGGACGGGCTTCCCGTGTCAATGCGGGTGGTCGGGCTCGTCTCTTCCGATCTGGAGCCCTGGCTGGACTCGCTGGGGGCCGCCGTGGAACGAGTGGGGTACCAGGAGCATCCGGCCGTCGTGCGGGAGCTGCAGTCGGCCGGGGCCCTTCTGCTGACGGCACAACGCCGCGATGCGGACGGAGCCACTTACCCCGGAACGTCGGCCAAGCTGTTCGAGTATCTCGCGTCCGGACGGCCCATCGCCGTCATCGGTCCGGAGGATTCCGAAGCGGTGGAGATCGTGCGGGCCAACGAGGCGGGCGTATGGGCACCGCTGGACGCGGAGCGAATCGCGGATCGGCTGGCAGACCTGGCCCGGCGCTGGCGGGACGGCCGGCTTCCGCCGGGATGCTCGCGGGAGCAGGTGGCCCCCTACACGCGCAGGCATTTGACCGGCCAACTGGCGAACGTTCTCAACGCAATCACGGCCCGGGCGGCGCGCGGTCTACCGGCACGCGAGGCTCGCGTGCTCGCGACAGGCCCCCTGGGCGGATGACTCGATCAGCTCGACGGTGCCGCTGGCGGACTTGCGGTACACGTCTCCCGTGACGTCACACCGGGCGATCCCGTTCGAATCGAAGTGCAGTCGCCGGCCATAACGGCTCATCCATCCGACAACCCGACCGGGCACGCCCGCCACCAGGGCAAACGGCGGCACGTCGTGCGTCACCACGGCGCCGGCCGCGATGAAGCAATGCTCGCCGAGCGTGTGTCCGCACACGACCGTCGCGTTGGCGCCGATAGTGGCGCCGCGCCCCACGTGAGTGACCTGGTACTCGTTCTTTCGCGGAAACTCGCACCGGGGGTTCACCACGTTCGTGAACACGGCGCTGGGCCCGCAAAAGGCGTAGTCCTCCAGCGTCACGCCTTCGTACACGGAAACGTTGTTCTGCATGTGAACGTGGTTCCCGATGCGCACCGTGGACTGCACGAACACATTCTGGCCGAGTACGCACTGCTCCCCGATCTCCACGTTCGGCATGACGTGACAGAAGTGCCAGATGCGGGTGCCCCGTCCGATGATGACCGGGGAATCCACGCAACTGCTCTCGTGAATGAAGCACGTCTCATGAATGCTGTGGTGCTCAACCATGCGATACGGCTCCGGCAGACCAGGGCGGCACCCGGCTCCCGCGGAACTCCCGCACGGCCCGGAGGCCAGACGTTTATCGGACGCCGCTCCAGACGGGATGGAGTGAAAATCGTCCCGCGATCGACACGGAGCCGGAGGGGGACCGGAACCCGACCGCCCGTCAGCAGACCCCTGACCGCCGGTTCGACGGGCTTCGCTTGATAAGGGATTGCCCCTACCGTAGAATGCCCAAGCTGCGGTTTTTGCGGTGATGGCCCTGCGGCGACCCCCGGGAACCCGCCTGAATGGACCCCTGGGCAGGAGGAATGCTGACGTGAGTGATGATCTGCTGCATCGGATTGCGCGTTGTGTCGAGGTCGGCAAGAGCGACGCCCAGGCCAAGTACCCGCCGGCCATGGCGGGGCAGCCGGGCGTTTCGGAACTGGTCCAGCAGGCGCTCGACCAGGCGGTGCCGGCCGAGCGCATCCTCAAGGAAGGCCTGACCGCCGGCATGAGCACCATCGGCGTCAAGTTCCGCAACAACGAAGTGTTCGTGCCGGAAGTGCTGATGGCCGCCAGGGCCATGCAGAAGGGTATGGCGAAGCTGCGTGCGATGTTTGTCGGCGATTCCATGCCCAGCCGCGGGACGATCGTCATGGGAACGGTCGAGGGAGACATGCACGACATCGGCAAAAACCTGGTCTGCATGATGCTGGAAGGGGCCGGCTGGAAGGTGGTGGATCTGGGTGTGGACTGCGCGCCGCAGAAATTCGCGGACGCCGTCAGGCAACATCCCGGTTGTGCCGTCGGCCTGTCGGCCCTGCTGACCACCACCATGGTCAACATGAAGCCGACCATCGAGGCCATCCAGACCGCGCAGCCCAATACGGTCGTGCTGGTCGGCGGCGCCCCGGTGACCGGAGACTTCGCAAGGCAGGTGGGTGCATCCGGCTTCGCCCCAGACCCGCAGGGAGCCATCGAACTGCTGGAGCAACTCCTCACGGCCGCCTGACGCCGCCGGCGAGGTTCAGCAGACGCAGAGCCCATGGAGGCGACGGTTTCGTCGCCTCTTTCGCTGGACGTCGCACACGAGAAGTTATTCGCGCTCGGATGGCGGGGGGCTGATGACCTCGTCCGTGAATGTTGAACTGATGTAGTCGACCAGGATGTTCGCCGAAAGCGAACCCACGGACTCGCCGAACCCCACCCAGACATTCCGGGGAAGCTTGTTCAACCCGCAGCCGCCCGACAGGATGGCGCAGCCCAGCAGCACAAGCAGTCCCTTCTTTGTGGCTGTCGATTCCATGGCACGGCCTTCTCGCACGACCGAGCGCTCACCGAACGTCCGGCGGACCGCTCGCGACCGCCGGGCCCGCGTGTCTGGCGGTTCGGCCCCGCAGCCCCCTGGTTCGCTTCCTCCTCAGGGGATGTATGATAGTCAGACCTGCTGGAAATCACAATCTCCCGGCCGAACGACCGGCCGGGTGTGGAGAATCACAGTGCCCGGCGAGTCGCGTCATTCCGAGATCAGGTTGCTGCTGGCCGTGCTGGAGCGCGGCTACGACCACACATCGTGGCACGGCCCCAACCTCAAGGCATCCTTGCGCGGGCTTCGCGCGGACCAGGCGATATGGAGAACCGATGCGTCCCGCAAGTGCATAGCGGAGATCGCCCTGCACGCGGCGTACTGGAAATATGCCGCCCGACGCCGACTGCGCGGTGACAAGCGAGGCTCGTTCCCGCTCAAGGGCAGCAACTGGTTCCCCCTGGAAGAGCCGTTTACGCCGTCCGCCTGGCGCCGCGTGCTGTCCCGGCTGGACGCGGAGCACCTCGCCCTGCACGACACCGTCGCCGGTTTCGCATCGAACCGACTGCACCGTCGCCTGGGTAGGGGCACGCTGACGGCTGTCGGCCTGATCTGCGGCGTGGCCGCCCATGACGTCTACCACGCCGGACAGATCCAGCTCATTCGACGAATGCAGGCCGAGGCGTAGCGGGAATCCCCTGATATCGCCGCCTCCGCGGACACCGCTCGCCGAGCACAGAAATCACGACAATCCCGAACAAAACCCGAATCATCCCTTCCCGTACTCCCGGCGTTCGCGTACACTCCCGGCATGGCCCAGCCCCTCCGCATTCTGCATACGGCCGATTCACACATCGGCGCCGATTGGCCGGACCGACCGCGAACCGACCGGCCGCGCCGGGGTGACGACATCCTGGCGAGCTTCCGGCGGGTGCTGGCCGCGGCGGTGCAGCAACGAGTCGATCTGGTGCTGCACGCCGGAGACCTCTTCGACCGCCCCGACCAAGGCGCCCGCCTGCTGACGGCCGCCGCCGAGCCGATTCTGAACGCGGCCGTCGCCGGCATTCCGGTGGTCATCGTGCCGGGCAATCATGAGCGATCCATCATCCCGGCCAGCGTGCTGCTGTCGCATCCGAACATTCACGTGCTGACGACGCCGGCCACTCGCCTGTTCCACCTGCGCGGCACGTCCGTCGCGGTCTCCGGCTTCGCGTGTTTGCGACGCGGTGCGGCACGGCAGTTCGCCAGGGCGGTGGCGGAGACCGGCTGGCAAGAGGTTTCCGCCTCGCTTCGCATTCTGCTCGTGCACCAGACCTTTGAGTCCGCCACGTGCGGGCCGGCCGGGTTCCGCTTTCGTTCCGGGGACGACGTCGTCGAACGCGCGGCCGTCCCGGACGCCCTTCACTACGTGGCGGCCGGCCACGTCCATCCCCATCAGGTGCTGGCCCACCCTTACGCGGGCGGGCCGCCGATCGTCTACGCCGGCTCGCCCGACCGCATCCACTTCGCCGAGATCGGCGAACCGAAGGGGTACGTGCGGATCGAGGTGCGCGGCAACCGACTGACGCACACGTTTGTCGAGCACGCCGTGCGCCCGATGGTCATCCGGCCGATGGACGTCTCCGGGTTGAGCCGGGCCGCGCTGGTCGAGCACGTGGAGAGCATCTTGTGCGGGCTACCCGAGGCCGCGGTGATTCAGTTGCGAATGACCGGCCAGGCCCATTCGGATCTGTTGCACGGCCTGGGACTGGCACAGATGGCCCGGCGGCTTCGTCCGGACGTATCGTTCAGCGTGGTCACAAGCGGTATTGAGCGACCGATTCGAACGCCGCGCCGCGCGGTGGCCGCGTCGCCCGGCACCGCGTTCGACGTGCTCGAGGCTCCTGCGGCGGCCATCCTGCGCTGCACGACGGGAAATGCCCGCCACCTGCCTCGCCGAGCGGGTGTATACGCCCTGCACGACGCCGCCGGCCGATTGCTCTACGTCGGAAAGGCGCAGGATGTGCGAACACGCATCCGCGCGCACCTGCACGACATCGACCGCTCAAACTTCTTCCGCGGATGGGCACAGCAGGTCGCCCGCGTCGACATTCGCCCGGTCGACAGCGATCTGGAGGCGCTTCTCGTCGAAGCGGAGTTGATCCGCCGATGGCGGCCGCCGTTCAACCGCCAAATGCGCCGCTGGACGGAGTACTGCTACCTCGTCGAAAACGGGCACCCGTTCGGCGCGCTCCACGTGACTCCGCGGCCCGATCCCCGTCGCCCGTCATTCGGACCGTTCCGCAGCCGCCGGACTGCTGAGGCCATCCGGACGGCGGCGGCGACGCTGCTGCGTCTGGCCCTGTGCCCACCGGAACTCCGGGACGACCGGCTCCCCGCCGCCGGCGGCGCCCGGCTGTGCGAGCGTTACTTCGCCGACCAGTGCGCCGGGCCGTGCGCCGGACGAATCTCGCCTGCCGAATACACCCGGCGAACGAAGCAACGAGACGCTCTGCTCAGCGGAAGGGATGATGCCCCGTTACGCAGGCTGGAGTCCGCGCTGGCATCCGCGGAGGACGAAGCGCGGGCGCGCGATCCGCAGGATAATCTCCAGTTTGCGCGGGTGTTGCGGGCCGCGTTTGACCACGCCGCCATGCTGCGTCACGCGGAAAAGCTGCGCTACGGGCTGTTGCTCCTGCCCGCCCGCCCCGGGGTGCGCAAGGTGGCCGTCCTGGGCAATCAGTCCGTTCAATTTGACTCACTGCAACACGACGTCGCAGATGCCGGACGATTGATCACTCGCTGGCGCGCCGCCGTCGCATGGGAAACGAACGGCCCGCGTCTGTCGGCCGAAACGGCGGATGCCCTGCTGATCGTCGCACGCGCGCTACGCTGCCGCCCCGCCGGCGCCCGGTACGTCGGACCGGCGGCCCTGTCGAACCTGCCGCCGGCCGCGCTTCTGCAGGAAGCATTCGCGCCGTCTGACGCGCCCGCGGCCCCACACGATCACGAGCAAACGATCAAGCCGACTCGCACTCCGCATGCAGTTCGATAGAACGACGTCTGCCGTCTCCGTCAGAAACCGGCCTGTTTCGGAGGCGCCGTCTGCGTGGCGAGCAACGTCGGCGCGGGGCAGGATCCTCCGCCGGGGGCGGCGATCATGGCCGGCCGGCCGTTGGCGGCAAGGTAGTCGGCAATGAAGTGATCGACGGTTTCGTACGCGGCGGAATACACCTCCTCCAGGCGGTCCAGCGGGGCCTGCCCGACGGTGGCCGCATCCCACATGCGCGTGTTCACGATCGCCCGCGGGCTGCGCAGCAGACGCATCTTCTCCGAAAGGCTGACGCGTGCGTTGAACAGCACGTGCCGGCCGGATGCGTCCGCCACGCCGTTGATGTTGACGTCCAGCGACGGCATCCCCGGAACCGCCAGCATCTCGTCGTGGCTCAACTCGCGGATGCCCCACTGGGCCAGTCGTTTCCGAACCTCGGCCTCGACGGGCTCGACGTGCAGACCCAGCGCCAACAGATTGTCCGGCAGATACACGTACAGATACACGCCCGGCAGCCCGAGCAGCGCCTGCGGCGGGGTCATTTCCGGTATCGGTCGTTCCTGGAACGGGCTCGGCGCCACCCGCGCCGGATCGTTCGTTGTTACGCACCCGCCGACGGCTGCCGCCAGCAATGCCGTCCACACGCACTGCCTCACTCGTCTCCACATAGAGCACCCTTTTCCTTTCGTGCAGCCGTCATCGCAAGCGGTTCGGAACGTCGTCTTGGGAATCCGATTCAAGTTCAGAGTCATTGGAGCCGATAGTACCAGCAGCCAGCGGGAATCACGATTCTCTCAAACGTCATTTGCCATTGTGCATGAGAAGACGAATCGTGAACTGCTGGCTTCTTCTTGCGCAGGCCGCGCAGCAACTCCGGATCGGCATCATCACGAACCCAACTGCGTCCGAAGCTGCCGCAGGGCTTCCGCGACAGCCCCCTCCGCGTGCTGCGCTGCTCGAATGTCTGCGGCCAGTACGCGACGCCCGGATTCTGTGCGAACAAGACCTTCGTTTCCCGTGGCCACGCGGCGCACCGACAGGGCCGCGATCACGGATCGCAACCGCTCCACCGTTTCATCCAGCGCCGGATGAACCGCGGCATCCAGCCGGTCCCGGCTGAGCTCCAGGTATCCCTGGGCCAACCGCCGCGCGTTGGTCACCGTGCGGGCCAGACGGGCGACCAGGATTGCCGCTGCCGCGGCATCCACAAACGCTGTGTCCTTCTGCAACAGCCACCCCAGCCAGGCCTCGTACGCCGCCGGCCCGGACACCACGCCGAAGCTCGTGTCGATACGATCGTGCAGTGCCGTCTCCGCCGCAGCCACGGCGAACCGCGCCACCTCCACAACGGACGGCTTGTGCACGCCCGAGACAGACTCCACCACGTAGCACTGCACCGCCGGCGCCGTCAGCGGCAAGAGCTCCTCATCGCCGCGCAGCACCACGCCCGACAGTCCCAGCCCCTCACGGCCCGACGCGATAATGATCCCCCACTGTCGGATCAGGTCCTCCGGCCAGCCCTGCCAGACCAGAACCGGTTGACCGTGGTCCAGCGCATCGCGGATCAGCGGAGCGTAGCTGTCCAGGAAATGCTGGGCAAACGCCTCCGCATCCGCCAGCCCGCGGGCCGCAACCGGGGGATGGAGCGGCCGCAGCTCCAGGCCCACCAGCCGCGCCGCCGGCAGCAGGTTCCAGTCCCGGGCCAGCGTCTCGCCTCCGCCGGGTGTTTCGCGGTCGCGCGGAACGGCCACCAGAAAAGAGAGTCCGAGAATCGCGTTGAGGGTGCATTCATCCATCTCCAGCCCCCCCCACCGCAGGACGGCCTGTACCGCCGCCGCCAGCGACTCTCCGCCGCCGTCGCCCGATTCGATCGTGATGCCGCTGAGATCCATGCCGAACAATCCTGCTTCACGCCGCGCCGGACGCCATCACCGGCCACTCCCGCCGTTTCGGACCGATGCTTATTCTGTGAGACCGTCCCAGTGAGCCGGGTCCCAGCCGGTCACCTTCCTATCCTCTGGGACCGGCTTTCCAGCCGGTCATCTTCCCTTCCTGTGGGACCGGCTTTCCAGCCGGTCACTCCGGCGGGACGGCGCCTTCCGCCGTTTCAGACCGATAATGGGGCATCGTACTCGTGTCCCGGGGGCATCGGAAGGGGCGCTCGCATGCTTCGAGAGGGTCCGATTGGCGCCCGCATGACGAGATCAGGCCCCCGCCCCGTGGGAACGCGTATCCGAAAGGCAAGCAGGCACGCGGATGCGTCGATAATCTCGCGTAGAGGCCATGCTGGAGGATGCCCCGTGACGGACGAGAGCAAGAAACCGGACGATCCCATTCCCTCCGACCTGGTGCGGGAGGACGCGTCCTTCGAGAAAATCGTTCAGGAATTCGTCGCCGGCCTTGGCCAGCGGCTGGAATCGATGGAGCAGGCCCTGGTGGCCGGGGACATTCAGGCCCTCCGGACCGCCGCCCACCGGCTCAAGGGCAGCGGCGGCGGACACGGATACGCAATCCTCTCTGACTTGGCCGCCCAGACCGAACGCGACAGCGTCTCCGGTGACCTCGAAGCGGTCCGCCGAGACCTGGAGGAATTGCGCAATCTCATCTCCCGCGTAGTGGTCCGGCTTGATTGACGGGATGGGACGCGTCGCGAAACAGGGCGGAACGGAGCACGCGATCCCCGTGTCGGCCGCCGGCCCTCGCGTGGCATCGGGGCTGACCACACCGCCCCCCGACCACACCTGCGAACCTGTGAACCGGTAATCGCTGTTCTCTGGTGTATCCACCTGCATTTGGGGTAGACTGGTTTTGGTCCGTCGGAAACGTTCCGTCGGCCCGGCGCTTGGCGCCGCTTCCGTAGCAGGCTTGGATCCGTCCCGTGCCGGCGCTACATCTGGACCAGATCGGGCTGCCCCACCCGCCGTTCTATCGCGTGCGCTTCCGAATCTGGCGTGAATGGTGTTTCATCCGGATGGTGCTCCGGCAGATGGGATGGCGCGTCGGCACCATGATCGCCCTGCTGCTGGGAGCGGGCCTGCTGTTCCAGCACTTCGAGCCGCAGAAACGCCTCTCCGTCTGGGAGGCCACCTATTACGCGTGGAGCCTGGTCTTTGGCGAACCTCCGGAGGAATTCCCGCAGGTTGCCGTGCTCCGCGTGCTGTTCTTCGTGATGCCGATCCTCGGACTCACCGTGATCCTGGAAGGCATCCTCAACTTCGCGATGCTGCTGCGTGATCGGCGTCGCTACGAACCCAGTTGGTGCAAGGTCATGGCCGCCTCAATGTCGAATCACATCATCCTCGTGGGAATGGGCCGGTTGGGCTACCGCGTGTTCCGCCTGCTCAGGCGCCTCGGTGAGCCGGTCGTCGTGGTCGAGAGCAATCCGAACAACCCTCTGCTCGAAGAGGTCCGCAAGGACGGATCGCCGCTCATCATCGGCAACGCACGGGACGAAGCCGTGCTCGCACAGGCAAACGTCCCCGCCGCACGCTGCGTCATTGCTGCCACCAACGACGACCTGGGAAACCTGGAAATCGCTCTGGACGCCCGTCAACTTCATCCCGGCATCCGCGTGGTGCTCCGCATGTTTGACCAGGCATTGGCGGACAAGGTTCGTGACGGGTTCAACCTCGAAATAGCCATGTCCCAGACGGCCATGTCCGCCCCTGCCTTCGCCCTCGCTGCCGTCAACCCGTCCATCGTCGGCGGCTTCGTGGTTGGTGACCGACTCATCGTCATGAAACGCTGGGTCGTTCGGCACGGAGGGCCGTTCGAGGGCAAGAGCGTCGGCCAGGTCATGAAGCAACTGGCCAGCAGCGTCGTGGAACTCCATGCGAGCGGCGCCGCGCCCGTCCTGTTTCCCGACCCGAACACCGTACTCCAGCCCGGCGACCGACTCCTCGTGCAGGGCCCCTATGAGGTCGTTTCGAAGTTCCACGACCTCGTTCCGGCCAGCGCGCCGAATTCGTCGCAGGCAACGGATGCCGCATGATTGGAAGCTGGAATGACGTTCCGTATTGCAGGAAAACGACAGACCGGCCACTGATTATGCGGCATACAGGCCGATATATGCAAACCAGGCGGGTGCGGGAACGGTTGGCGGTCTATTGACCGGCCCGAGCCGGGCGGGGATACTACTTCGGGGCCCGTAATATCGGATTGAGGGCCAGCAGGTGTTCGCGGGTCGCCCGGGTAAAAAGGGTCATCGCAGGAGCATGGCCGATCCTCCTCAAGCAGGACCGTCCCACTTCTCGTCTCCTTTCTCATCGGGCATTCCGCACGGTCCAGGTTCCCGGCCACAATATGGCCCACCTAAAGGGAGGATCCAGGCGTGTCATTCGAAGACAAGGTGATTGTGTGCGCTGACTGCGGCGCGGAGTTCGTTCACTCGGCGGCAGACCAGCAGCGGTATGCGGAACGCGGCTTTACCAATGAGCCGAAGCGGTGCCGCCAGTGCCGCGAGAAGCGTAAAACGCAGGGCGGGGGCGGTGGAGGCCGCTCCGGCGGCGGCGGCGGCGGTGGTGGCGGCGGCGGCGGCGGCGGTCGGAGTGGTTTTGGCCGCCCCCCGCGCGTATCGTATGAGGTCACGTGTGCGGAATGCGGCGCGGTGACTCCCGGGCCGTTC
>CAZBFW010000073.1:0-11197 GCA_964491135.1 uncultured Phycisphaeraceae bacterium
CCCAGGCGGCCGGTGTGAGATACCGCAACAACTGGGACTGGGGCGTGCGAGCGGTCACGTTCGCCGAAGCAAAGCAGAAGGAATCGCTCATCAGCCGCGATTTCAATGCCGCGATCTGCCCGTCGGACCCGGTGGAGCTTTCCACGCCCTACTACCCGCGAAACGACGGGGGGAGCAACAACGGCCTGAAAGGCACGGGGGATCCGGACAACCCCACCACACCGACATCCCGGATGGCCTACTGGGGGCGGCTCAGTTACGGAATCAGCGAGGACATCACGGGAGGCGATTCGGATAGTGGCCTGCCGACCTGCTGGCGGCAGGTTCGCGGTGCCGGCGGCTGGGAAACATGCACGGGAGGCTCGGTGTATCCGCCCTCCAGCCCGTGTTACGGAACGGGGGGACGACGTCTTCGGGGAAACCTGGACCGGGTCTTTCGTCCGGGAGACGTGGGGCTGGTCTTCGAGACGGGTCCGGAAACAGCCGACCAGTACCAGTCCATGCCGTCCTGGGACGAGTTCGCGAATCTGGTGCAATCTCTGTTCACACCGGGTCCGTACCTTGGTGATTTCCAGCAGACGTTCCCTTCACGGATGCCCACACGCCGCCATCCGGGTGGAAGGACGAACGTGCTGTTTGCCGACACGCATGGGGAGACGGTGCGGCCCGTCGCCTACAGCGATCGCAATGCGCTGAACAAACGTCTGCCCTCCCGTTACGCACCGCGCGTGCGGGTCTCGCCCTATCCCGTGAACGACCCTCCCTGATCCGCTTGTGCAGCACGGTGGAGGTTGAGGCGTTCCAAGGGATCCCGCGGCCCGCCCGGCGGGGGCGTGCAACCGGTCTTTCACCGGCTCCATTCCCATGTTATCGGAGCCAATGCGCTCCTGCCGGCTTCCTCGGAATCGCTCGTGCGGATGGGGTGTCGGTTGCCTGGAGAACCCCCGATCGACTACACTGAGACGCAAGAGTGCTCCGCGGTGCCCGCGGGTCTCATACGGGGAAGGAGGCGACCGTTCCGGCTGGCCCGTCGCGGCGGACTCGTCGCCCCAACACGCTTTGCGGCCCACGCCCCGGAGACACCGCGGACGGGGACGTTCATGAGTGCATGACCCCGACGACGGAAGAAGGTCCGGCCGCGCGGAATCGGCCGGCTTGCGCTGGAAGGAAACGTGCAATGCACCACTGCTCTGGGCCTGTTCCGGTAAAACCGACTCCTGGCTGTCTCTCATCAGGCGGATCAAGGGGGCCGGACCGGTTTGCATCTGCGGCTCGCTCCTCTCTCCGCACGGGGTTTGGCCGCGTGCTGCTGTCCGCGATCATGGCCCTGGCCGTCACTGTGCTGAGCTCCAGCCGAACGCAGGGCGAACCGGTCCACGGCGAGGTAAGCCATGTCTGGGAGCCTGATGAATCGTTTCTCCCGGTCCGCATCTGGGGTGATGAGTACTACGGCGTAACCGAAACGCTGGACGGCTACACCGTGGTTCGTGATCCGCAGACGCTCTTCTTCTGCTACGCACGGCTCTCGGCCGACGGCGATGATCTCGTTTCCACCGGCATCCGGCCGGAAGAAGCGCATGCCGCGGCGCTCGGGCTGACACCGCACCTGCGCATCCGGCCGGAGGCGGCAGACGCGAAAGCACGGGCGGCGCGCGACCGGTTTGAGCAGGAGGCCCGGGACGCCATGGGCGGGCTGCGGGCGTCGAGGGGACCGAGCACGGGAAATGTGACCGGGATCACACTGATCGTGCAGTTTCCCGACGTGCCGGGGACGATCGCCCCGTCGGTGGTGTCCGATTACTGCAACCAGGTGGGCTACACGGGATATGGCAACAACGGATCCGTACGGGACTACTTCCACGATGTGTCGGAGGGACTGCTGACGTACACGAACTACGTGCCGTCGGCGTACTACACCGCCGCGCACCCGCGCAGCTACTACACGGATCCCTCCATTTCGTACGGATCGCGGGCTCGCCAGTTGATCGTTGAAGCCCTGACCGCTCTGAACAGCGCGGGGTTTGATTTCAGCCAGTACGACGCGGATGGAAACGGCGTGGTGGACGCCCTGAACTGCTTCTACGCGGGCAACTGCGTGAACAACTGGGCGGAGGGGCTCTGGCCGCACGCATCCAGCGTGTACTTCAGCGCGGACGGCGTGTACACGGGGCCGTACCAGATCTCGGACATGGGGAGCAGCCTGCAGTTGAGCACGTTCTGCCACGAGAACGGGCATATGCTGATGGGCTGGCCGGACCTGTACGACTACGGGTATGACTCGGCCGGCGTGGGGCGATTCTGCATCATGTGCAGCCCGTCCCCCGCCACGAACCCGCAGGAACCCTGCGCCTACATGAAGTACATCGCCGGCTGGGCCGACGTGACCGTGCTGGACGTGCCCCCGGCAAACCTGTCCGCACCGGCGTCGGGCAACGTCATGTTTCGGTTTCCACACCCCACCAAGTACAACGAGTATTACTTGATCGAGAACCGGCAGAAGAGCGGACGGGACGGCGGACTGCCCGACGCGGGTCTGGCCATCTGGCACATTGACACGCAGGGCAGCAACAACAACCAGCAGATGACACCCCAGTCGCACTACGAAGTGACGCTCGTGCAGGCGGACGGGGACTGGGACCTGGAGAACAACGTGAACAACGGCGACTCCACCGACCTGTGGGCGGCGCCGACGTACACGGAATGCACGCCCGAGACGTCCCCGAACACGAACTGGTGGGACGGCACGGCGTCCGGTCTGGTCGTGACCGGTGTCAGTGCCGCCGGCGCCGTCATGACGTTTGACTTCGGCTATGGCGCGGACTGCAACGGAAACGGCATTTCCGACCTTGCGGATATCGCCGCCGGCACCAGCGCGGACTGCAACAAAAACTTCGTGCCGGACGAGTGCGATCTGGACGACGGCACCAGCGCCGACTGCAACGGGAACGACATCCCGGACGAGTGCGACATCGCCGCCGGCCCGTCCGACGACTGCAACGCAAACGAAGTGCCGGATGAGTGCGACATTGCCCAGGGCCTGAGCTCCGACTGCGACGGGAACCTCGTGCCGGACGACTGCCAGCCGGACTGCAACGGCAACGGAACCGCGGACGTATGCGAGATCCTGGCCGAGCTGGTGGCAGACGCCAACGGCAACGGCACGCCGGATGAGTGCGAGATTGCCCCGAAGTTCGAGGCGGGCTTCACCACGGCCAACCACGTGCCCAGGACGGTGACCCTCCAGAACATCTACGCGGACCCCGTCGTGGTGTGCACGGGCCAGTACTTCTTCAACGGCAAGCGGATGATCCCCCGGGTGAGCAATGTGACCGACAACAGCTTCGACCTGCACCTGGCGGATCCGACCAACGCGTCACAGACGTACGCCACACAGGAAGTCGTGTGCTACTGGGTCATGGAGCAAGGGGTCACCGAGCTGAACGGCGTGAAGATGGAGGCGTGGAAGTACACGTCAACGGTCACGGACGGCGACGGCAACTGGACGGGCCAGGTGCGGCGGTACGGCCGACAGTATGACAACCCGGTGGTGCTCGGCCAGGTGATGAGCGCCAACGACGCCTGGTCGGTGTTCTGGACGCAGGGCTCACGAAGAACGGACGCGCCGTCGGCGACCGCGCTGCGGACGGGCAAGCATACGGGCAACACGGGGCTGGGGCGGACGAATGAGACGATCGGCGTGATCGTCTTCGAGAGCGTTACGGGAACCGGCCTGGGCGGCGTTCCGTTCGAGGCCGCGGTCGGGCCGGCCACCGTTCAGGGCGTCCTGCACGGCACGCCCGCATACACCCTGTACACCCTGCAGACACCGATGGCGGCCCCGCAATTCGTGGCGGTCGCGTCGCCCGCGGGTTTGCAGGGGGACACGGGGTTCTGGGCCCAGCGGCACGGCCAGGCGGGTTCCGGCGGCTCGACGTATCTGCTGTGGTCGCTGGACGACGACCTGGACCGCACGCACCTGACGGGCGAGCACGTGGCCTACGCCGCGCTGCAGAGCGCGATGGTCTGGCCCCGGGTGCCGGACTTTGACGGCGACGGCGACGTGGATCTGAAGGACTTCGCCGGTTTCCAGGCGTGCTACGGCCAGCCGGCGACCGGGACCTGTTTGAACGCGGAACTCACCGGCGACGGTGTGATCGACGCGGCGGACGTGCCATGCTTCGTCGGGCGGGTGCAGGGGCCGTAGGCGGCATCCGCGTCAGCGCCCGGAGTTCACTCCTTGTACCGCCCGTAGTACCGCTCGGCCGGATACTTTCGCGCGTTCTTGACCATCTTGTCCTCGATGGCGGCGGACAGGTCGATGTCCATGGAGTTGGCGAACGCCAGCACGAACGCGAACACGTCGGCGATTTCCTCGCGGATGGCCGCCATCTGCTTCGGGTCGTTGCGAACCGCGTGCAACTGATCGCTCCGCACCCACTGGAAATGCTCCATCAGCTCCGCAGTCTCGATGGCGATGGATGACGCGAGGTTCTTGGGGTCGTGGAACTGCTCCCAGTTGCGCTCCGCGACGAAGCGTGCGAACATCTGCCGCAATTCGCCGACCGTCGTTTCCTGGTCTTTCATGGCCGCGTACTCTCCAGACAGGGCGAAGCGTTTTGCTTTACACGAACGGCGTCAGGAACATGACGCCGAGAATGAACAGGGCTTCAAGAACTCCGATGCCAAAGGCGATCCCGGCCCACGCGCGATCGCGCCCGGCCCGCCACGCGGCCGACGCCTGGGTCAGCACGAGAAACAACCCGATCACGATGGCGCCCGAACCGAGCGCCGCCCGGGGATCCCCTCAGCACGCGCCGGCCCGCAGCCAGATGCCCAGCAGGGGCAGCGGCGTCAACGCGAGCGCCAGTTTTCCGGACATCACGGTCTCCTTCGCTGCTGTTCGGTCCGCAGAACTTCATTTGGGGCCGGCGCCGTGTTCGCCCGCAGCCGGCCGTTACTCGTCCTTGGGGGCTGTGGGGGGAAAGAACCTCCGCAGGAGTGTCCTCCCCCCGGCGTACTTCAGTTCCGGCACCTCCAGCCCCATCCGCTTGTAGGTGTCCCGAACCTTCTCAAGCGCGGCTTCCCCACGGACAAACTCCGCGGGCCCGTCCGTGTAGCCGATGTTGATTCCCTCGTCCACGTACGCCGGGTTCTCGTAGATGACCACCAGGTCAGGTGGAGAATCCTCTGTATGCCCGGGAACGTAGATGTAGTGGTCCTTGGCGTCGGCATTTTTGACCCGCGGGTTCACCAGTTGCTTCGGTGTCATCTCGCCGGCATCGATCAATACCTGCATGTTCGGGGGGAACTTCCCGTCGTGTTCGTTTGCGTGGATCTTGCAGCAGACGATGGTCCCCTGCACGTTGGCGGCTGAAATCAGTCGCTTGGAAAGCTCCCGCGCCCGGCTGAGCGACGGCAGCACAATGGACGTTACTCCGGCCCCGGCCACCACACCCACCGCCGGGTCTCCCATCGCCCACGACCCCGACGCGCGGCTGTGCCAGCCCGCCTCGTCGAACCAGGAACAGGAGAACGTGGTGCCTAGGTGTTGCGTGATGTCCGCCACCGGCGGCAGCGGCGGCAGAACGACGCCGTCCCGGCTCGCCTCCGTCTGCACCATGCTCCAGAGCATGTTCAACTGGGCCAGGCCGCTTGCCACTCGCTCCCGATCCCGAATGAAGGAGAAGTGACTCATCCGGCGAGGGAACTGCGATGCCGCCTTGGCGAACTCCGGGTCGTCCGCCAGGCTCGGGCCGCCCTTGGCGATATGCTCCAGCGATCCACCCAACGCGCCGGGTGACAGCTCGATCACCAGATGGTCCCCCACGACGGCCCAGCCCATCTGTACGGGCAACTCGGTCGCGGCCAGGTTCCACGCGTGAAGAGTGATGGACGTCTCCCCGTATGTCTTGACCTGCTCCGAGATCATGTCGCCTTCGACCTGGCGCTGGACCCACTTCTCCAGCCGGGCCAGCGCGGAGTTCACCGTTTCCGGATTCTTCACGCGGAACAGAAAGACCGCCTGCTGCGGAAAGAGGGCATGGGGGATCGAACGTACGTGAAGCGTGTATTCACCGGCCAGATTTGCCAGGATTTCGGCCCGGATCGGCACGCCGACCTCGGTCTCCACACTCTCGTACCCCTCTTTCACCACCTGTTCTGCCTTCTCGGGGCTGACGGCACGAACCGCATCCACGATCAACGCGGGGAGCCCGTCCAGTCGAAGCGTGCCTGCCCCGGCGTAGATGGCGTCCGACGGAGCGAGCTTCATGGCTTCTGGCTGGATCGTGCCTTCCACGCATGTCCACACGCCGCGGCGCGGGGCGGGAGCCAGAACGGCGGCATCGATCACCAGGTCTGTACCCTGGGCGCGAATCCGCCCGATGACCGCCTCAACCGTGGATAAACCCAGGACCTGCAGCACGGATTTGATGTGTCGGATCGTTTCGGCCTCCTCGGCGCCGGCAGCCGCCTCGACCAGTCGCCCGATGGCGGCGGTGTCGGCATAGCTCAGCAATATGTCTCGCTCGCCGGGGACGGCGGCCATTCGCCTAGTGAAAGCCGCTGATGCAGTCAGCGTGTTCTTGCCGTCGGACAATGCCGCGATCAGCGTCGTCAGATCGCCCGCGCCGATGACGAACCGATCCTTCACCCACCCCCAGGACAACGCATCGTCGGACAGCGTCTTCAGCTTGACCCCCGCGACGAGGTTCTCCTTCGCTCCCTCCAGGTGGGGTGCCAGGCGCTCGAAAACGGCGTCAACGGCCTCGCGGCGCCGGCCGGCCTCCACCACCAGCGCGAACGACACGATCATCTCGCTCTTGGGATCGCCGGCGGTGACGACAAACGCCCCGGGGGATTGCCTGAGGATCGGCCAGACGTTGCGAATCGTGTCGAAGACGAGCGTGACTTCGGGATCGTTCGCCTCCTCCTTGAGGATCGCAGTTTCGATGGCCTTCACGATTGAGGCGACGAACGACTGAACCGACTCCTCCGCGAGGATCCGGCCAACCGCCGTGGCCTCGAAGTCCTTGCCGATCTCGTCGCAGCCCGACCAGGCCACCGCGACCAGCGTCCGATCGGAGGTCTGCTCCAGCAGCTTCAGTCCTGCGGATTTCGGGGCGGCGTCGGCCCGTCCAAGGGTCAGCAACACCGCCACCACGCCTGTCATGCACCGTGTTCGCGTGAACATTGCGCCGTGCTCCTTTCATCACCTGCGTGTTCCGGAGAACCGTGCCCGGCTCTGCCGCCGATGCGTGTCCGGCCATTGTATAGCTGACCGCCGCTGTTTTCGCCAACCTTCGCGGGAACGCCCGGGAAACCGGCTGGAAGCCGGCTCTGACAGGAGAGGGAAGAGAACGAGAAAGAAGGTGTGGCCCGGCCACCCCCATCTGAAGATGGGGCACCGGCCGGTCGGCTGAAGCCGACCAGCGTCTCTCGTGATCATTCAACGCGTTTTCGGAGAGTCGATGAGCGATGCTGTAGGAGCAGATCGTAACGCAATGCAAAGGACTACTGGAAACCGGCGTGGGCGGGTGGCTCGTTGTTCGGCAGGCGCCCGGTCAGTCTCGAGCGAGGCGACCCGATGCGGCGTCGAGGGGACAGGTCCTTCACGATTCGCTGTGAACGGGCCGGCGTCCGACCTCGCCGGCGTGGCGCTCGTGCCAGAAGGCGACGGCGTCTTCGCTCAGTTTCCAGCACAGGTAGACTTCGCGGCCGTTCCGCATGGCCGGGAAATCCACGCAGCCTCGCTGATAGTCTCGGACTTCGCACCCGATGGATGCGAGTTCGCCGAGCAGGTCCGACAGTCGCCGCGCCGCCTCCATGCCGCGGGCCTCGACGGCCTTCAGCTCATCCAGCCGCTGCTGGCAGGCCAGCCGGCGACGGCGCTTCTGGATGCGCTCGACCAGGCGATACTGTGTGACCACGTCGCGAAGGATCCGACGCACCAGCGGAAGGGATTGGTTGGCTTGCTCGACCGTGAACGCGCGGGGTGCCGGTTGCGCACCCAACCCGCGACCGGAGCCTCTCATAGAATCGCTGGACATACCTGTTCCCCCAAGTCAGGTTGCCGGTTCCCACCGTTCCGCCAAACGCCCTGATAGTCGTCTGCGGCACACTTGTCAACACGCCCGCGCCGCGGCAGGTAGGGTGTTTACCGCACGGGTGCCTGTTCACGGACCGGCGCGGCTCACGGCCGTCGGACCGATACGGAACGAATGTGTGGCCTCCGTCGCCTTGGCCGCCGTGGTGTCCTCAATCATCACCTTCAACACGTAGTCGCCCGGGCCCAGCTCGGCGGGCAAAGCCACCCGTTGGGCCAGGAAGAAATCCTCACGCCGCTGGCGTGAACGATCCACGATCTGCGGCTCCTCGTGTGTCCACACCGACCGCCCGTCCGCCGTCAGCACCTCCAGCCGGCTGCTCAACGTCACTCGATACAGGGCCTCCGCCGTCCGCTCGGAATGAAAGTTCCTGAGCTCGCAGTACACGATCACCGGATTGGAGCGGAACGGAACGAGCGCCGACGGGTCCATCTCATCGTACACGCCGAACGTGCTGACCCGCGTGCACAGGGCGACGTTGGGGATCAGCAGCTCCGCGTCCCGGGTGAAATGGCTGCGCAGCCGCTGAATCGCATCCAGTGCCCGGTCCGAGGCCGGCCCCGGCTCGCTGAGGGCCTCACGCACCGTCCGCAGTACGTCCGCGGTGGTGCTGATGGCGTCACCCGTTTCGCGGGCGACCCCTTCCATATATTCCCGACTGCTTGCGTCGTCTCCCCGAGCCAGTTCCAGAAGAACGAGGCGCCAGACGGCCTCGGTGTCGTTCGGGTGGGCTGCGATGTGCCCGCGCAGACGCTCGATCATCCCGTCCAGACTCTCATTCTCCGCTGACGATGACGGCTCCATCGCCGTGTTCACGCCGACGGTCTGCGTATCCGGCGACTCCGGCTCGGATAACGGCGGCGCCGAATGGATGGTGACCCCCTGAATCACCGGGGCGACCGGCGCGGGCTGCGTCGTTGGTGCAGCGGAAGCATCGGCCGCCGCGGGCTCCAGCACGACCCCCGTGTTCACGCCCGGCGGACCCGCGCCGAGAGCCCCCGGGGAAGGTGGCTCCTGCTCGTGTGAAGGCTTAACGCCCGCAGGTGCCGGGGATGGTGACGGAACGTCCTGCGGCGTCGTTGGTTGCGACTCGTCGTACCTGGCCAGGGCCTCGAGAAACTGGTTGATCTGCCGCTCGACCTCCTGCACCTCCGATGACTCCGCCCCGTCCGCGGCCGGTTGGGCGGGCTCGAGCGGTTCTGCCTGCGCCCCCGCATGAGCCGGACCGGCATCCGAGCCGGACGGCGGCGGGGTCGCGCGCGTCCACGGCGAGGCGCCGTCCAGGCAGCCGGCGCAAAGAAGGGCCAGTCCCGCGATGACCCGGCCCAATGGCTGCGCGCGCACCATGCTGATCCTCCTGATCCCGCACGCGGCTACGGTGTCTCCGCCACCGTATGCTTGACAATAAACTTTTCGACCGAGCTGTCGACGGGGCTGAAGCCCGTTTTGGAGTCCAGGTCGGCCTGCAGGAGGTCAACCAGCCGCCGTTCGAGCTGTTCGGCGCTGACGCGATCCAGTCGCCGCTTCAGGACGGCCGGCTCCGTGAAGAACTGCCGGGCGAGTTGGGTCATGGGCGTGCCCGCCGCCAGCGCGTGCTTGGCCTGCAGCAGCCGGCGTACGCCCCAGGCCAGCCCGCCGATCGCCCGTCCCGGCGCTGCCCGGTCGGTGGCCAGCACCTGCTCCCAGTACTGCAAAGCCCGTCCCGCATCGCCTTCCGCCATCGCGTCCAGAACGGCGAACACGTTCTCTTCGCGGTTGTTGCCCACGAGCGCCTCGATGTCTGCGGGGACGACCGTGTCGCGCCCGCCGACGTAGAGGGCCAGCTTTGACAGTTCGCTGTCCAGCACGCCCAGGTTGTCGCCGGCCAGTTCGCGAAGCCGCGCGGCCGCGTCGGGACTGAGGTGCTTGGCGTAGGCGGTCCGGGCACGGTCGAGAATCCAGGCGATGACGGCCCGACCCCGGGGAGACTCGCACTTGATCGCCTGCCCGAGACGCTGGACCGTCTTGAAGAGCCGGGTGCGGGCATCGAAGCTGTCGCACACGAAGACCAGGCAGCCGCTGTCGGACGGCGCCTCGCAGTACGTTTCCAGGGCCTGGCGGTACCGCGTAATGAACCCGTCCGCGTCTTCAACGATCACGAGCCGCCGGTCGCCCAGCAGGGAGAAGGTGCGCACTTCGTCCAGCACCTGCGCGAGGTCGGCGGAGTCCCCGTCCAGCCTCGTGGGGCCCAGACCCGCGTCGTCCGGACCCAGTTCGTCGCGAAGGATTGTGTGAATGGCTTGCGTGCGGAGGTAGGCGTCGGGGCCGTAGACCACGTATACCGGTCGCGTCATGGTTCGTCGGGCTTTGCCGATGTGACAAAGGGTCCCATCTTCTTCCGGAGCGCGTCGAGATTGTCCAGCCGCGCTCGGGCCTGCTGAATCACCTCGCGGGCCTCGGGATCAAGCGTGGCGGCCTTCTCATAATGCTCCAGCGCGGTCAGTTCATCGCCGCGCCGGAACTCCACGTCACCCAGGTAAAGCCACGCCTCCACGTCCTTGGGGTTCTGCTGCAGGATCGCCTGCAAGTGCTCCACCGCCCGATCGTACTCGCCCACACCATAGAAGGTCAGGGCCAACCCTGCGCGGGCGGCTCGCAAATCCGAATCCTGCGCCAGGGCCAGCTCGTACGCGCGGACGGACTCGTTCGTGTCCCCCACAGCGTACAAGGCCCTCCCCAGCTCCACAAGGGCGTCTGACCGCGTCGGATCCAGCGTCAACGTGTCCTTCAGTCTGGAGATCGCCAGCTGATGCTGACGCCGCGCCGCATGGGCCGTCGCCTGTTCAAACAGACGCTGGGCCCGTGCGCGATCCAGTTCGGTCGGCTCGTGCCGGGCCTGATCGGCCGGAACCGCGGCGGGAGTCGGCTCTGGCGCCGCGGGCGCCGGTCGGAACAACCCTTCCAGATCCGTGGCCCCCAGGGCCGCGGTGCTCAAGTTGCCGGCCGCATCCCGCACGGAAATGCGCAGCATGATGCGGCCCGTCACATCGTCGGGAATTCGCCATTCAGATCGGAAGAGCACACGTCTGAACTCCAGTCACGAGATTCCATCT
>CAZBFW010000074.1:0-11178 GCA_964491135.1 uncultured Phycisphaeraceae bacterium
CCCATCGGCCTGGTTTCGCAGGCCGACTGCACAGCTCCGATTCACCAGTGGAGGTATCGTCACCCGGGAAACGCGGCTTGATTTGGTGTTGCCCGAGACGGCCCGAGAACATCCGGGCCCGGCGAGCCCTGACGCGGACAACGGATAATTGTGCGGTTATGCGGACTCGCGCCGACGCCGAGGACGCGTCTCGAACAGCCGGACCTGGCCGTTGACCACCTCGTCCGTCACGACCCACCGTCCGCTGTCTTTGCGCTCCGGCAGCTCGTACATGGACTCCAGCATGATCTCTTCGGTTACCGCACGCAGGGCACGGGCCCCGGTGTTCCGCTCCAGCGCCCGGCCGGCCAGGGCCTTGAGGGCTTCTTGCGTGAACTCCAGCTCGCACCCCTCGAACTCGAAGAACTTCTGATACTGCCGGATCAGGGCGTCCTTCGGCTCGGTCATGATGCGGACCATGGCCTCCAGATCCAGGGGGTCCAGCGTCGCCGCCACGGGAAGCCGACCGATCAGCTCGGGTATCATGCCGAACTCGACCAGGTCGTCCGGAATCACATGCTGCAGGGCCACACCCACGTCGTCCAGGTCGGCCCCGTCCTTCGCCCTGGACGAATGGAACCCCATATTGCCGCCCAGCCGCTTACGGATGATGTTCTCCAGCCCGACAAACGTGCCGCCGCAGATGAACAGGATGTTCGACGTGTCCATCTGGATGTACTGCTGTTCCGGATGCTTGCGACCACCCTGCGGCGGAATGTTCGAAATCGTGCCCTCCAGCATCTTCAACAACGCCTGCTGCACGCCTTCGCCCGATACGTCGCGCGTAATGCTGACGTTTGAGGTCGTCCGGCCGATCTTGTCGATCTCGTCAATGTAGACGATGCCTCGCTGGGCCGCCTCCAGGTCATAGTCCGCGTTCTGCAGCAGCCGCAGCAGAATGTTCTCCACATCCTCCCCGACGTACCCTGCCTCCGTCAGCGTCGTCGCATCACCAATGGCAAACGGCACATGCAGGATGCGGGCCAGCGTCCGCGCGATCAGTGTTTTGCCCGAGCCCGTCGGGCCGATCAGCAGAACGTTCGACTTGTCCAGCTCCACGTCGCCCTTGACGAGCGTGTCCAGGTGAGCCAGCCGCCGGTAGTGGTTGTAGACGGCCACCGCGATCGCCTTCTTCGCGACCGTCTGACCGATGATGTACTCGTCCAGAAACTCCTTGATCTCCCGCGGCTTGGGGATGGTCCCCAGCATCGCCCGCGTCGTGGCGGACTTGCGCACCTCTTGCCGAATGATGTTGTGACACAACTCAACGCAGGACTTGCAGATGTAGACGTCCCGCGGCCCCTCCACCATCGGGCCGGTCTCGCGCTGCGTCTTGCCGCAGAAGCTGCAGACCGCCTCGCGCCGCTTCCGTCCGCCGCCACTACTTCCGCCACGGTCCTGGGGCATTCGACCTATGCTCCTGCCTCTGCCTGTACACGGGGCTGTTCACGACCCGCTCTGGTTTCGTATCGACCGCCCTCAGGGCAACCAAACACCGAAATTCCCCCCTGTCCTCAGCCAGACCCGACCCGTCAACGCCCCGCACCGACATATCAGGGCTGAGAACCGTTCCCGCTCTCCTCCCGAACCTCCGCCACGATCGTTGCCCGCAACCGCTCGTACTCGTCCGGAGCCAACTGGCCCCGATCTCGCAACTCGCGCAGATCGGCCAGCGTGAACGTCGGCCCCGACTCGTCCAACCTGCGGAATCGCGCCCGATACCAGTGCGCTACTAGCACGATCAGCAGAACGGCACCGAGCACGACGGCCCCATAGATGGCGACGTCCCAGAGACTCGACTTATCCTGCGCCGTGGCCGCCAGAAGCGGGCTCCAAACCGCAATTACGGTCATGCCGCACACCGCTTTTCACGCCGCCGATCCTCGATCAATCGTAGCGGCTGGTTTACGGACGATCAACGACCCGCATCGCCTGACGGGAGACCCCTACATCTCAACGTGGATCATAACCTACGAGCTGGCATTCAGTTACAGAACATGCCCTCGGTCTATCCAGCATCAAAGTTCACGCGTCGGGCAATCCGGTACGGACGCTCTCCGGTGATCAGGTAACGATTCCGAACCACCAGTTCGGCCACCAGCCCCACCGACAGCACCACCACTGCACCCATCCCCAGAAGAACGGCCGGCACGAACCAGCTTCCCAACCAGTGGGTAAAGGGGTACACCCACGCGTCGAAAAGTCCCAGAGCCAACGCCACCCCGCCAGCCAACACCAGCCATTGGGCGATCTTCGCGAACAAGTGTGAAGGGCGGGTTGAGTACTTCAGCAGGATCCGCAGCAGCAGCACATCGGCGACCACGCGGCCCGCCCGGTTCAGCCCGTACTTGCTGGTGCCGGCCGTCCGCGGGTGGTGCTTGACCACCATTTCCGCCACCGGGCCCCGGGCCGCCGCCAGGATCGCGAGGAACCGATGCATCTCCCCAAACAGCTCACGCGGCTCCAGGGCATCGGGCCGGTACGCCTTGAGCGTGCAGCCCAGATCGTGCACCGGCGACCGGGCGATCTTCCGGATCAAACCGTTGGCCACACGGGATGAAATCCTCCGTAACCCGCTGTCTTGACGATCCTTACGCCAGCCGCTGACGCATACGAAACCCTGTTCCAAACGCTCCAGCAGCGGGCCCATGTCGCTTGGATCGTTCTGCCGGTCCCCGTCCAGCGTTACCCACCGCTGGCCGCGCGCCGCCTCCAGGCCGGCCCGGATCGCGATCGTCTGCCCGCGGTTGGCCGCGAAGTGGATGACCCTCACCTGGGGGTGACCATCCGCCGCCCGGTCCAGGGCGGCCTCCGAGCCGTCCGTGCTGCCGTCGTTGACGAGGATCACCTCGTACGTGCGGCCCAGCCGGTCCGCCTCGCGAACAATGTCGTCCACCAGCGGCTGGACGTTCTGGGCCTCGTTGAACACCGGGACAACGATGGATAGCCAGAGCTCGGAGGTAGGACTGCTTGGTTTCGTGCTCACGGCTGCTCCCTACGGGTCCAGCGGGTCAAGGTCGGGGCCGCTTCCGTTGCGGGTCGATCGATCTGCCTGGCGGCTGCGATACTCAACCGACCGCCGGCGGATGAGGACCAGGTTCCGCACGTAGATCAGACATCCCAGTCCCTGCCCCAGCGCGAACACCGGGTCAAAACGACTGACGGCATAGATGAACAGCGTAACACCGCCGGCCAGCGAGAACCACCAGAATGACACCGGGATATGCGACCGCTTCCGCTTCTCGCTGGCGATCCACTGGATCACGAAACGCATGAAGAACATCGCCTGGGCGCCGAAGCCGAACAGCACCCAGGGATTCGTCAGCGTTTTACGCACCCGATGCAGGAACATCCGCGGGTCATCGCGAATCTCACGCATGACTTGTGTGAGCGTCGGACGCCGGTTGATCTCCTCCTTCAACGCGTCGTCCCGGCGGATCAGGTCCATGGCCACCGGGTCGCGCTTGA
Source organism: uncultured Phycisphaeraceae bacterium (assembly GCA_964491135.1). Classification (GTDB taxonomy): domain Bacteria; phylum Planctomycetota; class Phycisphaerae; order UBA1845; family UBA1845; genus JAFGJQ01. Next base: position 3,508 of record CAZBFW010000074.1, read on the forward strand.
CCAGATCCACCAGTTCCTGACCCGACGGGGGTTCGGCAGCCTGCCCCACCGCCGGCAGTGGAAGCATCAGCCAGCACACGGCCAGCCAGCACACCGTTCGATCCTGCCACGTCACAACCACGCTCACACTCACTCCGGAACCCGTATGGCAACCGGTCGGGCGATTATGTTCCTGGCCCACGGGAGACGCAAGCAGGGCCATCCGTGCTGGACAGGATCACCGACAACGCTACGTTGGACGGACATTCGTCGAAGGCCGGCCGCGGTTCGGAGGGATTCCGGTGGAGCTGCCTGCGCCCCTGCACGATTGGGACCTCACGCCGAAAGAGGCCGTCGCACTGCAGCGCGCGATGGCAGGCCGGGTCATTGTGCGGAAACCGCGTGCTCGCATTCGCCGAGTGGCCGGTGCCGACATGGCTTTCACTCCGGACAAGCGCCATTGCGTCGCAGGTGTGGTGGTGTGGGACATAGACGCGCGGACCGTCGTCGAGGAGCAGACCGCGTGCAAGCGCGTGTGCTTCCCCTACGTGCCCGGCCTGCTGTCGTTCCGAGAGGCGCCGGCCGTCCTGGCCGCCATCGCAAAGCTGGAGACGGAACCGGACGCCTTCATGTTCGACGGGCAGGGCTACGCGCATCCCCGCCGGTTCGGCCTGGCGTGTCACGTGGGGCTCTGGCTGGACCGCCCCAGCCTCGGCTGCGCAAAGAGCCGCCTGACCGGCACGCACGATGAGCCCGCGTCGCAGCGCGGCGCCGCGGCCCCCCTGTGGGACGGCAACGAGCAGATCGGCCTGGTGCTGCGAACGCGCGACCGCGTGAAGCCCGTCTACGTCAGCATCGGCCACCGCATGGACCTGACCACTGCCGCCAACGTCGTGCTGGCCTGCACCACCCGCTACCGCCTCCCCGAACCCACCCGCCTGGCCGACCAGCTCGTCCGCCGCGCCTCGAAGAAGGCATGACGGTAACCCCAGCGCCGACACGGCGGCCGACGAAGCCACGGAGCGACCCCGGCATTCAACGCACCGGGCGAAGCAATCGAACGGGGGTACCGCAGAGAATCACCGCGATTATCGCCAGGCAAGCCGGCGTCAGGTCCGGCAGGCGCAACGCAAAGCCCGTCCGGCACCAGGCGGCCAGAACAGCCACGGCGACCATGCACGCAGACACCCAGACCCATCGCACCGAGCGCGTGGCCGACCACGACAGCAGCGCCAACGTGGAGCCCAGCAGCACGTACGCGAGCACCGTTCGCGTCATCGCGCCGACCGCGTGCACAAACGGCAACGCAAACAAAGCCGCAAACGGCACGCAAGACCAGTCCGCCGGCCGGCCGTGCATCGCAGACAGCAGCCCGGAGGCCGCCAGCCACGTCACCTGATACACCACCACAACCGCCAGCGCCGCCGACAGCACATTCACCCGCCGACTCACCCGCCCCTCGCCCGCGTCCCACGCGTCATACGCAAACGCCGCCAGCCACGCACCTGCCACGCCCGCGACGATGGCCGTACAGACGTCCAGCGTGCTGAACACCCGCGACCGCAGGAAGAGTTGCAGCACCTCGACCAGCACGGCCACCAGGGCCGCGTGGCCGACGCCTGCGGCCAGCGCCGCGTTGCCGTCCCGGCCGAGTGCCCGCTGGGCCAGGGCGTGCACCGCCGCCAGCAGGCAGAAGAGCCCGCTGAGCCTCAGCGTGCTCAGCAGTCCGGCGTATGGGTTCAGCAGGTTCATCGCGTGCGGTGGCGTGTATCGCTCGGCGATCGGCCACCACTGCGAGGCCAGCAGAGAAGCCCGAAACTCCGCACCGTTCCGGATGAAATCAAACGGAACCAGCCCGTGCAGGACAACGCCCACGGTCAGTGCCAGCGACATGACACCCAGCGGACACTGCCGCCAGGCCCGGCGCACGGCACCCGCCACGCCTTCGGCCGCCCGCCCGATGCCCGGCGCCATCAGCGCGCCCGCCAGGCCGCCGGCCGTATTCAGAAGCACATCCACCCACGACGCCCACCGCGCCGCGGAAAACGCCTGAAGCGTCTCCAGCCCCAGGCTCAGACCCGCCGCACCCGCCGCGGCGGCCACAACCGCCCAACTCCGCCGATGCAGCCACCGGCTCAGCCCGCCGAACAGCGTGAAGCCCACCGGCAGGTAGACCAGCAGGTTCACCACAAGGTCTTCCCCCGTCGGCGCCACCCACGACAGCCCAACCGGCCCACGCCATTGAAACTGAAACGGCGTGAGCGAGCCCACCAGCACGAGCACCGTCAACGCGGCGCCCAGCAGGACGGCCTCCGCCTGCACCGCCGGCGCCGCGGTCGCCGCCGCGGATCGGCGGGGGATGCGGATCGGCTGCTCGAATCGGGGGGCCACCGGCTTCTTCCTCCTCCTCGCGACGACCGACCGGCCGCCGCGTCCGGAGTACCTGCAAGCCGGCCACCGCAGGCCCCGGCCCCGGCAATTGCATCCCGGCTTCAGCCCGGTGTCGATAATATGCGGGCCTGCGTGCGGCTACTCGCGGATGGAACGTCGGCGACGTCCGAAGAACCAACGCCGGCCGGTTCCCGGACCTGCCGTCAAGCGCTGCCGAATCTGCCGACCCCGTTGCCCCCAAACAACATCCCCGTCGCCAAAACATCCTACGGGACCGGCCCTTTCCTTGTGGGACCGGCTTTCCCGCCGGTCTCTGCTCCTTCTAGTTTCGAGTTTCGAGTTTCTAGTTTTCTAGAGCTTGTGGGACCGGCTTTCCCGCCGGTTTCGGTTTGCCTTTGGGATTGGGTGTGCCACTGCTTCTTGAGCAGTGCCCCGTCGCAAGAACATGCCGGGGGATTGCGTGTGGCATGGTGTCGCCCGCTGGTCACCGCTGGGTCGAGATTCCCTTCTCGACCCCGGCCCCTTTCGACCCCGACCTCCTTCGCCAACCCGCGATTCCCACCCGCCCTTCCTGTTCGTGCGTTTTCTCGCTTTCGCGTTTCCCCCCGTGTGCCACTGCTTCTTGAGCAGTGCCCCGTCGCAAGCACAGGCCGGGCGATCGCGTGTGGCATGGTGCTTTGCGAAGGGGTGCGCGCGTGTTTCCATTGTTCATTCTTCATTGTACTACAAACGTGCGATTTCTTCTCGGCCCGCGTAGATTTCCACGCAGGCACGGGCGCAAACTCTTCCTCCTCCGTCGCTTCGTGGCTCCGTCGCTTCGTCGCTTGGGTTGCGGGCGCAGCCCGCGCCATGCATTCGTCAATGAAGCATAAGGCATGGAGGCACGCAGGCACGGAGGGATCGAGCCGCCGGGAAGGCGGCGCATCTCCAGACCCGTTCACGGGCCTTCCCCGCCCCAGTCCTGCAGGGTCCGCCGCGGACCATCCCTTCCAGTTTCCAGTCTCGAGTTTCTTGTTTCCAGTTGTTGGCCGGCCGTTTACGGCCGGTAGATCGATCGCCCCGCACCCACTCCCTTTTTTGCCCGGCACCCCGTTTCAACGGGGTTTCGCCGTGCCGGTCGCGCCGGCGGCCGGCTGAGCAAAGCTCGTTCTGGCTGGGCTCACAGCCAAAAAGGGCACGATGAGCCGGGCCCCGCAACGCCCCCTTCCCTCAGCCTCAAAGAGGCGTAAGGTTGTAGTCCCGGCGCGCCGGGACGCGAGCCCCTGGAATGCCGTGTCCCCAGAGAATATGAGCCCCATCCGGGGCGACACTCCATGGCACTCGCGCACGCTGTCTTCTCCTCCTCGAACTCCATCCACCTGCTCACAACAATCGCAATATCAGATGTCGGTCAGGGTGGTGACGTTGTAGTTGGCGTCCTGATGGACGTACACCCGCCCGGCGTCCTTCAGGAAGAGCTGGACCACCTCGTCAATATAGCGCGTGCCGTGGATGACCTGCATGAGCACGTTCCCCGAGGCCAGGGCAAAGCCGCCGGCCGTCAGGTCTGCGTCGGTGGCGCTGATCTTCCAGGTGCCGTCTACCCAGGGGCGTTGTCTTCCCCAGAACCCACAGACTCCGGGAACCTCTCTCGCATGTACGCGTTCCATGCCTCTTGGTCGAAGCCAAAATCCTTATTGGTCGCTATTGTGAGCGTCAGCAGAGCACGCGATCGAACCGAGCCGGTGAACCCGCTCATACCCGGTAGGAAGGGCCCATAAGCTGGCCAAGAAACCATAGCTATTCTCGAGTCGTCAAGGATTGCGATCAACCCAGTCAGCGCGCGAACTGCGAGTTCCTTTCCGCAGTGTTTGATGTGTCGATCCAACGATTCCGCCGCGAAATACCGCACAGCCGGATTCTCCTCGCCAAGCAAGTCAATAAGGAAAACTGTCACATGTTCGTCCCGTGGATAGTCGGCCAGCTTGTGGACCAGCCAGCCGCGGTCCCCGCTGCTGCGCTGGATCTTCTCAATATAGTATCCGGGACCGCACCCAGCAATGAACTCGATTGCCATGGCAACAGCGCCGACGATACACAGCTTCTGCCTACCTAGATTCACCATTGAATACACTGAATAGCCTCCTTCAGTTCTTTGCTGTCTTGACAACGCGGTCACGTGCCCGCCGCTGGGGGGCCGGTCAATTATAGAGATCGCACTTGGCATTGACGTACTGTTCCACGTCGATCGCCGGAAGCCCGGTGCTGGGGTCAAGCCACCACCAATCGGTGGTGCCGCAGCAATGCGAGATCTCATGCGCAACCACCGATGCGCTCCCATCGGCGGTGCCCACGTCCAGCTGGGTGTTACCGCAGATCGTTATGTGATTCCCCAATCCGAGGGTGCAGGCGATTGCGTGTCCGCCTCCGGAGATACTCGTTGCAATGCAGCAGTTGTCGCAGTGGATGTGTATCGGATCGCTTCCATCCGCGGGGTAACAGCGTGCCGCCATGCAATTCAAAGTGCTTCGCAGTTGTGCACTCGCGCCAGGGTCGATGACTGCCTTCCAGGCTGCTGTGGCGATACACAGACAGGCCGTGTTAAGTGCAGCGCCCGCAGGCCCTTTCTGGTTGTCCCGGCACCCCTGGAACGGTGTCAGCCCAAGCGGGTCCAGTTGGGAGCAAGGCGAAGCCTTGTAGGTCAAATAGGGGTTTGTTTCGCCTTCGTACGCGAGCATCGCAACTACAGCATGGCTGGCGAACGCGCCGACAGCGGAACCTCCACAGCCATTGCACTGCGACGTCTGCGATGGCGAACCCAACATGCTGGAACCGAACCACTCCAGCCCCAGCGGATCCCTCTGCATGAACCGTTTGAGTCCGGGGTTGTACTGTCGCCGCGCTTCAGCTGTTGATGCAAGACAACCGCATGCCAGAGCTGCGATTGCCACAGCCAGCTTCAGTCGATTCGTGTGCATCGCTTGTTCCTCCAAACTCCGAAGCCTTTGACTCAATCAGGTGCCCATCTTGAGCCCCAGTTCGTGGCGGTAGAGTCCCCTACAAGGATACCGAATAGCCAGCCCCTCCGGTCGCGGGCGTCCGGCTGTCCTGTCGGTGGGCATGCTCGTCCGCCGGTGACGGCCTCACCCTGGTGCACGTGCACCCGCCCGGCGTCCTGGAGGAAGAGCTGGACCACCTCGTCGTTCCTTGACATGCCGGCGGCCAAAGGCGGCACGACACGGCCGACCGTGTCTCCCCGAAACAAACCGAGCCCCAGCGACATTCTGAATCCTCGCTCGCGGACCCGCGCACTCGCTTCCGGCTGCCGGTCAGCTTTCCCCGGGCAGGGTTGGCTGCCTCCCGGATTCCCATGAAAGGTTTCATGCACTCAGGTTGCGGTCCCATCATGCGATTCCCCTTTCCCAAGCTTCGTGACGCACCCGCATTCGGGACAAACCCCAGACACATTTCCGCGCAGAGAGTATCCGCAACATCTGCAAAGTTCAGGATTGCGGTGGCGCCAACGACGCCACCTGCTGAATCGTCGACTGAAACACACGGCTGGATAGACCAAGCAGACCAGGGCGAGCATAGGCAAACGGATGGACCATTTCGTATACTGACCTGACCGTTCCCACGATAGAAAGCCGAGATTCACATCTGCGCTCTTGCTGCCAGACCTCACTGTAGAGATCTCAGGAAGTAATACAGTCAACATTCCCCGACCGAGTGCAAGCACGCAACCTGCTCCGCATCCTTCTTCGATCCTGACTATCCATCCGCCCCCCACCACGAGATGCGTGAATTTCGAGCCAAGGTTCATCTCGCGCATTGGAGAAGGCACGTAACTCAACAAAGCTAACGCAGAGAATGCGCCTCCAAACAGCGTTAGCCCTGCCAATATTGCAGTCCGTATCACGTTATCGGTACCTTCTTGCCAGACCGTATAGCGGCTTCCGGCGTGGCAATGGCGATCCAGGTTGTGGGGGGATCCATCGCGTACAGAAACTCATAATGAGCTCGGAATATCCGTGTGCGATCGTGCTTAGCGAAACGAGCGCACTCCAACTTGGCTACACAAGTCTCTTGCTACTGCGGTTTTGGCGCGCAGGGATCAAAAGCATCACCCAACTTGGAGATCGCAGTGCAGTGACTCAGTTGCTCTGCGTAAGGCTTCCCGTATCTCGGATTGTCCTCTTCACAAGTAGCACATTTCATGCATCGTACAAACTTCTTCTCTTCAGCAGTTGCGGGCGTCATGGCCAGTGGACAGTTCTCGATACACTCCTCTTGGGCTTTGTAGGCGGGACATTCAAGTGCGTTGCTGCCGGGTGGAGTAGAGGGAGGAGGCAAGGTCAGGCAGAACGGCCATCCGCCACATTCGATTTGAGATAAGTGTACTTCTTCATGCTTTTGCAGGCAATGCCGGGCGCAATCCGATTCACCTGGAGGACGGTCCGGTCGGAAACAAATCACCTTAATGCAGAAACAGCGCTCCTGGCAACATGCAGTGCCAGCCGAAACGTAAGGGGCATATGAAGCACCCTGACAGCATGGTGCGTCCACAATTGGCTCCGATGACAGCCCCTGAGGGTCTCTATGCGACAGCGGGTTGGCTCGTAGGTATGCGTATGGGTTTGGTCCATCGCCCCAATCCAGCCGGTCTTTTTGCATGAACCGTTTGAGGCCGGGGTTGTATTGCCTTGCCCGGTTCTGGTAGCTGGCGATTTCGGCGTCCAGCGGCAGGCCCTGGTGGGCGAAGGGGTTGCCCAGGCGGCTGCGGGGGCTGCTGGGCACCCGGGTCAGGGCGGTGTCGCCCGACAAACCTCCGATGTAGGCAGCGATGATGTCCAGGTCGTCCTCGTCGATGTCGCGATCGCCATCCGCGTCCAGCCGGCGGCAGTCACCGCTGTAGTCGCCGCTGCAGTCCGCATCGATCATCGACGCGTCGTCTGCGTCGACGTCCCCGTCATCGTCGTAGTCGAACGGGTGCTTGCTGATGACCGCCTCCAGCTGGCCGTAGGGGGAGTAGAAGGAGCGCTCCAGCACCCGGCCGGTGATGTCCGTGAGGGTGGTGACGTTGTAGTTGGCGTCCTGGTGCACGTACACCCGCCCGGCGTCCTGGAGGAAGAGCTGGACCACCTCGTCGATGTAGCGCGTGCCGTGGATGACCTGCATGAGCACGTTCCCCGAGCCGTCGCGGGTCTCGATCATCTGCTGGCCATTATAGTAATACACGGTGGTTCCATCGAGGTCGCCCGCGTTGTTGACCACCTTGCGGATGCGCCGGCCCAGGCCGTCGTACTCGGCCACCTGGACCAC
>CAZBFW010000075.1:0-3223 GCA_964491135.1 uncultured Phycisphaeraceae bacterium
CGTCCATGAGACCCAATCAGCCGCCATGGGACGCCTGTATCGCTGGGCGGCCGGCATCGCTCTGGTCACGCTGGTCGTGGGGGCCGCCATCGCCGTGCTGGTCGGCCGCAGCATCGCCCGGCCGATTCTACGGATCAGCAATCAGCTCAACGAGGGAGCCGATCAGGTCAACGGGGCGGCCGGGCAGGTCTCGTCGGCCTCGCAATCGCTGGCCGAGGGCGCCAACGACCAGGCCAGCGCGCTGGAAGAAACCTCCAGCGCCCTGGAAGAGATGTCCGCCATGACCCGCACCAACGCGGAAAACGCCCGGCACGCCAACGAACTCGCCGGCACCGCCCGCACCAACGCCACGGCGGGCGAGAAGACCATGAACGAGCTCAACGAGGCGATGACCGCCATCGAGGAGTCGTCTCACCAGATCAGCAAGATCATCAAGGTGATCGAGGAGATCACGTTCCAGACGAACCTGCTGGCCCTCAATGCCGCCGTGGAGGCGGCTCGCGCGGGCGAACACGGCAAGGGGTTTGCCGTGGTCGCCGACGAGGTCCGCAACCTCGCCACCCGGGCCGCCGAGGCCGCCCGGGACTCCGCCTCCCTGATCGAGGGCTCCGTCAACCGGACGCGGCATGGGACCACCGTCGCCAACAACGCCGTCAACGCGCTGCAGGCCATTGTGGGGGACGTGGCCCAGGTGGCCGACCTGCTCGAGCAGATCAACCAGGCCTCGGCCCAGCAGGCGACCGGCGTGGACCAGATCAATTCCGCGATGTCGCAGGTGGACCAGGTCACCCAGCGGAACGCGGCCACGGCCGAGGAGTCGGCCAGCGCCGCGGAGGAGCTCAGCGCGCAATCGGCGCAGCTCAAATCCCTGGTGTCCGATCTGGGCAAGATGGTCGGCAACGCACAGAACTAGAACGGGCGGTGACAGAGCCGGAGGAGGCGGTTCGGACACTCCGAATCGCCTCCTTCTCTTTGTAGCGGGGCCCGGGCCCGTCTTTGGTCCCGCGTCGATCATCCGGGATCAGATGTCGCCCAGCAGATGTCCGAGGCGCGTCTTCTTCGCCCGCAGGTAGGCGGCGCTGTGGGGAGTGGGCGGAATGATCAGCGGTATCTGCTCTGCGATGCAGAGGCCATAGACCGCCAGTCGACTGGACTTCTTCGGATTGTTCGTAATGATGCGCAGCGTGCGCAGGCCGAGTTCCCGGCAGATCTGCGCCCCGACGCCGTAGTCGCGCCGATCCGCCCGGAAGCCGAGTTGCAGGTTCGCGTCCACCGTGTCCAGCCCGGTGTCCTGCAGGGCATAGGCGTGCAGCTTGTAGTGCAGGCCGATGCCGCGGCCCTCCTGCCGCAGATAGATCACGGCGCCTTTTCCGGCTTCCTGCACCATCTGCATGGACTTGTGCAGTTGTTCGCCACAGTCGCAGCGGGCCGAAGCGAACACGTGACCCGTCATGCACTCCGATTCGACGCGCACGAGCACGGGCTCCTCGTGCTCGATCGGCTGGCCCTTGTCATCCAGTTGCCCCACGCCGCCGCAGCACAGCGCCAGGTGCGGTTCCGGGTCCACCGGCGTGCGGAACTCAATCAGCTCAAACTCGCCGAAACGGGTGGGAAACTTCACGGCCACGCCCCGCTGCACGAAGCTCTCGTGCTTGAGGCGGTATTCCACGATGTCCGCCACCGTGTACAGGTTCAGGCCGTATTTCTGGGCGAATCGGGTCAGCTCGGGCAGCCGGGCCATGGTGCCGTCCTCGTTCATGATCTCGATGAGAACGGCCGCCGGCGTGAGACCGGCGAGCCGGCAGAGGTCGACGGACCCTTCCGTCTGACCTGCCCGGACAAGCACGCCGCCGTCCACCGCCATGAGCGGGTTCAGGTGTCCCGGGCTGCAGAGGTCTCGCGGGCGCGTGTCCGCGGCGCAGGCGACCTCAATCGTCTTGGCGCGGTCCGAGGCGGAAACCCCGGTCGTCACGCCGAATCGCGGATGGGCATCGATCGTCACGGTAAACGCGGTGCCGAACCGGGCAGTGTTCTCCGGGGCCTGGAGCGGGAGGTTCAGTTCCTCGCATCGCTGGCGCGTCATGGGCAAACAGAGAACGCCCCGGCCGTGGGTGAGCATGAAGTTGATGGCGGCGGGCGTGGCGTGTTGCGCGGCAATGACCAGGTCACCCTCGTTTTCCCGGTCCTCGTCATCCACGAGGATAATCATGCTCCCGCCCCGCAGATCCTCGAAAGCCTGCTCAACGGGGCAAAATGGGCTCTTCGTCACGTGGGTCGATCCTCCCTCTCGCTGCCGTCCTCCGTCGGCCGGGCGGCCCGGCTGCCCCATCGAAGGTAATCCAGGGTAGCCGCGACGGCCAGACCGCTGGCAGTCCACCAACTGATCCTCGGCAGGTGCTGCAGCACCTGGGGCAGGTCCGGTGCCGCCAGGACGAGCGCGATCATACCGAATTGTACCACCGTACAGGCCTTTCCCAAAGGGCGGGGGTGGATCACGACGCGGCCGGCGGTCAGGTAGATCAACGCGAACCCCCCGACCGTCACGACGTCCTTCCCGATGGCGATAACGGGCACCCAGTTGGGGAGCACCGCCCCGGGCACGCCGGTTGCCTCAAAAGCGAGGAGCACCGTCATGCAGGTCATCAGAATCTTGTCGCCCAGCGGGTCGAGAAACTTGCCGGCCAGCGTCGCCTGTCGAAGGCGACGGGCCAGGAATCCGTCCAGGCCGTCCCCCACGGCAATGAGCAACAGCAGGCCGAGGGCCAGCCGGCGGGCGTACGGGCTGCCCGGATTGTTGACATTCAGCACGCAGATGATCAGCGGAGCGATCAGCAGGATGCGGGTGATGGTGACGCGGTTTGGCCAGCCGAGCCAGGTCATGCCGGGCCTCCTCGAAGCGTGCCGGCTTTCCCCGCGGTCGACTGCCGACCCGTGGCGGTCACTTGAACGGCTTGGGGTAGGCGCCGAGTCAGGTTCCGCCGCCCGGGAACGACCGTTGTCCGCCCCGGGCCTCGACGGCAAACCGGACAATCCGACTGATTTCGTGGAGCCCCACGAGCGTGTCGTAGGTTCCGTCCTGCTGCACCAGAATGAGAGCCGGAAGCTTGTCCACGCCGTAGCGGGCCGCGTGCTGCCGGTTGGGAACATAGTCCCAATCCAGGATGCAGTGCACCGCATCGACAAAGTGACGAGCGACCTCGGGCTGATCGATTCGCCGGATCAG
>CAZBFW010000075.1:3233-11070 GCA_964491135.1 uncultured Phycisphaeraceae bacterium
TCCGGGGAGAGCCACCATTTGTACACGATCAGCAGTTTGCGGTTCTTGCGGCGAGCTTCCTGGACCGCATCCTCGTAAACGTTGACCCAGCGGTATTCGTACGTGCGAGGCAGGGCCGGATTCAAGACGGGTTTGGACCCGGGGGGCACTGCCGACTGAAGAAACCGCGCCGTCTCGTCCGGGGAGAGCGCACCGCTGCGGGCGTGGAAGCTGCCGTCCGGGTGAATGACGATGAGGGCGGGGGCCCGATCCTGCCGATACTGGGCCACGAAACGACGGTTCGGCTCGAACTCCCTGAGCAACATGCATCGGACCATGGTGCGTGTCTGGGCGCGAATGGCGGGAGACTCCAGCACGCCCTCCATGCGGCCGGAATCGGGATCGAACGGGTCCTTGTAGAAAACCAGGAGCGTCTGGTGCTGCGCCTGGGCCGCCCGTTGTGCGTCGTCGTATGACAGCAACCAGCCGGCCGCGGATGGACCACAGCCGACAAGCTCCAGCGTCAGCCCGGCCAAAAGCAGGCCCAGGCCCGGCCGGCGGCTGCCCATACCCCCTGTGCGATTCGTCAAGGCGGATCACCTCTAGCGCGGCCGTCGGTGTGACGCATCCTGGTCGTGTTCCTCACCCGGTGCCGCGCCAGCCGTGGCCGGAGGAACGCCGGGAAGTCTAGGGCCGTCCGGCCCGGGCCGCAAGCGCGTCTATGGCGGGGCAGCCCGGATGGACTTGCCGGGGGCGAACCGCTAGATTCGCCGGATTGGATTCGTGAGGATGGGCAACGAGGAGGTCCATCGCATGGCCCGACTGCACGAGTATGAAGGCAAGAAGCTTCTGGCGGCGGCCCGGATTCCGGTGCCCGCGGGCGGGCCGGCAGGCTCGCCGGACGAGGCCCGGACCCTGGCGGCCGGGATCGGTGCGCCGGTCGTGGTCAAGATTCAGGCATGGACGACGGCCCGGGCGAAGCTGGGAGGCATCCGGTTCGCGCAGACGCCGGAAGAGGCGGCCGCAATCGCGCGAGATCTGTTGGGCATGAAGATCGGCTCGTTCCGGGTGGAGAAGGTGCTGGTCGAACAGAAGCTCGACATCCGCGAGGAGTACTACGCCGCCGTCATCATCGATGATGCGGCCCGCCGGCCGCTGCTGCTGTTCAGCCTGGCCGGTGGCTCGGGAGTGGAAGAACGGGCGGCCGCCCGGGAGACGACCGTCATCCGACAGCACATCGACGTGACCCGCGGCCTGCCCGACTACGAGGCCCGAAACCTCGTGCGGCGCCTGGGCCTGTCGGGGAAAACCCTGGCGGACGTCGGGGCGGCCCTGGTGGGGCTGGTGAACGTGGCGATCCGCAGCGAGGCCCGGACGGCCGAGATCAATCCGCTCGTGGTGACACGCGATGGCAGCGTGGTGGCAGCGGATTGTCGAGTCACGATCGATGATTATGCCGTGTACCGGCACCCGGAGCTGGGAATCGAGATCGCTCGCGAGCTGGATCACCCGCCCACGCCGCTGGAACGGATCGCGTACGAGGTGGAGAAGAACGACCACCGCGGCACGTTCTATTTCGCGCAGTTGGCGCAGGGATTCGGACGCGGCGAGGGCTACCTGGGCTTCCACGGAGCGGGCGGCGGCGGGTCCATGATGAGCATGGACGCAATCACGAAGGCCGGCTTCCGGATCGCCAATTTCACCGACACCTCCGGCAACCCGTCGGCGGCCAAGGTGTATCGCGCGGCGATGATCATCCTGTCACAGCCGAACCTCGACGGGTACTTCGGCAGCGGGTCGGGCGTGGCCAGCCAGGAGCAGTACTGGTCCGCCTACGGGCTGGCGAAGGCGTTTTTCGAGATGAACCTGAACATACCGGCCGTCATCCGCCTGGGGGGCAACAGCGAAGACCGGGCGGTGCAGATTCTCACCGACTGTGCCGGGCAAGTGCCGGCCCCCGTCGAGGGGTATCGCAAGGACGACACGCCGGCTTTCTGCGCCGAGAGAATTCGCGCGCTGGTGGACGGGTGGCGGGACCGCCCGGAGGGCCGACTGCCCATGACCGCCCGGAGGGTCACCCCGCCGCGAAACGCCCTGAAGTTCCCGATTAACGGGGGCTCCGTCTCCATCAACCTGGATCTCTGCGACGAGCGGACGACGGCCGTGCTGATGGAATACGGCAAGGGCATCTTCAAGCTTGAGAACGACCGGCCGGCCCTGGCCCTGTCGGAGAAGGACGTCGCGGGAAAGGACTCCGAGTTGATCGCATGCGAGGTCGAGTGCCGGCATAAGGCCAACGATGCCGTCTACGTGCATCTACCCATTCGCGGGCTGGGCGAGTGAGGGACGAACGGCAATTGTCCGAACGGATGGATACTGGTGATCGGGAGGCGGTCGGACCGTGGCAATCTTGATTGATGAGACAAAGCGGGTCCTGGTGCAGGGCATTACCGGGCGGGAGGGTATGGCCCGCGCCAAGCTGATGATCGACTTCGGTACGAAGGTGGCGGCCGGCTGCACGCCGGGCAAGGGCGGGCAGGAAGTGCTGGGTGTGCCCGTCTTCGACACGGCGGAACAGGCGATCGAGGCGGTGGGACATCTTGACATCTCCGTGGTGTTCGTGCCTGCCCCCCTGGTCAAATCGGCGGCGCTGGAGGCGATCGCGGCGGGCATCCGGCTGCTGGTGCTGGTACCCGACCGGGTTCCGCTGTTCGACGTGCTGGAGGTTGCCCAGGCAGCCGAGCACGCGGGCGCCCGGTTTCTCGGACCCAACACGCTGGGCGTGCTATCCGTCGGGCGGGGTGTGCTGGGCATGATCGGCGGTCGGGCGGAGTCTGCCCGGCAGTGGTTCAAGCCGGGCCGAACGGGCGTGGCCTCCCGCAGCGGCGGGATGACCTCTTCCACGGGCTACTACCTGTCGCAGGCGGGAATCGGGCTTTCCACGCTGGTCCACGTGGGTGGAGATTCGGTTATCGGGCTGTCTCTGCCGGACGTGGTGGAGATGTTCCAGGATGATCCCGACACGGACAGCGTCGTGATGTTCGGCGAGATCGGGGGCTCGCAGGAAGAGCGCGTGGCTGACCTGATCCAGTCCGGACGCTTCACCAAGCCGCTGATCGCCTATATCGGCGGGAAGGCAGCCAGGGAAGGGACGCGGTTCAGCCACGCCGGGGCCATCATCGAGGGCGGCCGAGGGACGCACGAGCAGAAAGTGCTGCGCCTGCGGGAGGCCGGCGCTCACGTGGTGGACTCGTTCGGGGACCTGCCGGCGGTGGCGCAGAAAGTGTTGTCGGGCTGAGCCGCGCCGCCGGCTATCGGACCCAGCTCACCCGGGTCCGGTTGGGCCCGCTTGGTCAAGACCTTGCCCGCGAAACCCGATCAACCGGTATAAGGCACGACCGCGTCCAGGCCCAGTCCGGGCGCGCGGCGCCGGTCGTCCCCCGGGAACGCGCATGGGCTTGCTCAAGAAACTGGCCTTGGCTTCCGCGTTTGAGTTGGGTGATCAGACGCACACCGTTCGTTACGAAGCCTGGCGCCGCATCCGCGCCCCCATCATGCTGGTCGGAATCGCATTTGTCCTTCTCATGGCGATCGTATCCATCGCCTGGGGCCAGCTTGTGGGGCTGGTTGTGGCAATGGTCTTCATCATGGTCGTGGGCATTGCCGAGATCATCGCGCAGTGGAACGACGCCAGTGAAACGATCATCGCGGAGGCCGTCGGACGAGAGCAGGTCAAACGCCGCCTGAAGGCCCTGGAGGGCGAGGGCTGGCATTGCATGCATCGACTGCGCAGCGCCGAGGGCACTCTGATCGACCACGTCGTCTGGGGTCCGCGCGGAGTCTTCGTGGTCGCCACCCGCAGTGACCGCGGACGCGTCGGCATCGAGTCGGGCGTGTTGACCCTCAGCGGCATCATGCCCCCCCGCCACTACATTCAGGACGTTCACGGCCAGGTGACGCAGATCCGGGAACGGCTGTCGGAGCGGCTGGGCAGGCGCGTGTGGGTGGAGGGCGTGATCTGCATGACACGCGCCTTCGTGAACGGCTACCAGATGCACGTCCCCAAGCCGCCGACGTACGTGGTTCACATGGAGCGCCTGCTGGAGTTCCTGGGCACCTTCGAGAGCCGGCGAGAGATCACTTCCGATGACGTGTCGGCCATCGGCACGGTGTTGCACTCCATGGAAGGTGGATCGTAATCCGCTTCCCTCACCACAAGCCCCGCGTGCCTGCCCGCAATCATGCCGCATCGGTTCCCCCCGGCCTTCGCTGTCCCGCGCTCCGGGAGAGCGAGACGCAGTCCGATTGCGGGTTTTACGTAGAGGGGGCCGGGCAGAGAACGGGGTGTCCGCAACGCAACCGTGCCCTGCGGGCGAGCCGGCCACGGTTGTTTCAGCTTCTCGTGGCATTTCCAGGCCAGGTTGCCGCTGCGCTTGAGGAACGGCGGGCCGGTCACGCCATGGCGGACCCGCGCATGGGGTGGCGGAGAATCCGTCCTCGGGCTCAAGAGGCGGGGCCTGTCGGTTTGCCTTCAAGATGAGCAAGGCTGTTTCCGATGTTCCTGCATCGGCTAGGTTTGCGTTCGGACTGGGTCTGGGGGTTCGCTGCTGATGGCACACCCTGATTGCGTGAATTCAGGACAGGGCTCCCCGCGCGCCGCGGGATTCGTCCGAACCGGCATGCCGCTGGTGTTTCTGCTTGCCTGCCTGGTTCGGGCGGATCTGGGCGTGGCCGCCGTCATCCCCCCGTTTTCCATTTCGAACTATTGGGTGGGGGACGGCCCGTCGGACGTAATCGTGGCGGACGTCAACGCGGATGGGCGCCTGGACATTGTGACGGCGAATGATCCCGAGGACACCGTGGCCGTTCTGCTGGGAAACGGTGCCGGTGGTTTCGGCGTCGCGGTGAGGTGGTACGCCGGGGATGCGCCCCGCGCAGTGGTGGCGGCCGATTTCACCGGCGACGGGAGGATCGACCTCGCCACGGCAAATTACAGCCACAACCAGATCGCGGTTCTGCCGAGTACCGGCGCCGGTGGCTTTTCCGCCCCCATCACGACGGCCGTCGGCACGGGACCCATGCATCTGGCTGAGGCAGACTTTAACGTCGACGGCCGGATGGATCTCGTGGTCGCCAACCTGACGTCCGACAACGTGCGCGTCCTGTTGGGCAACGGCGACGGCACGTTTGCGGCACCGGTTACTGTACTGACTTGCGACGGGGCGTCGGCCCTGGCGATCGCCGACATGAACGCCGATGGAAGGCTGGACATCGTGGCGGCGAACCAGGGGACCTCGTATCGCGTCTTCGTTTTGCTGAGCAACGGAGACGGAACGTTCGTGCAGAAGGTCGCCATGGCAACCGGGTACTACACATACGGTCTGGACGTGGGCGATCTGGACGGTGACGGCGACCTCGACGTCGTGGTGGCAGGAAGAAGCTGGAACTCCGTGAGCGTGCACCAGGGAGACGGCACGGGCAACCTCAGCGTTCGGACAGATTTCCCGGTCGACAACTATCCGTATGACGTCAAAGTGGCGGACTTCAACCGGGACGGGTGGCCGGACCTCGTGTCACCCTGCTATGGAAGCGATACCGTCACGTTCCTCACGGGGGCGGGGAGTGCCACGTTTGCCTGGGGGCGGACCTGGGGGCCGCACGCCGAGGCACGGGCCGTGGCGGTCGCCGACGTGAACCGGGACGGCCTGATGGATTTCGTGGTGGCCAACTATGGCGGTGACGACGTTTCGGTATTCCTGAACCTCCCGGACCTCGACGGGGACGGAGTGCCCGACCAGCAGGACAACTGTCCCTGGGCGGCGAACAGCGACCAGCTTGATTCGGACTCCGATGGAACGGGTGATCTCTGTGACAACTGCCCGTTCATTTCCAACGCGGAGCAGCGCGATACAGACCGCGACTATCTCGGCGACTACTGCGACAACTGCCCGACGATCGCAAACGCCGATCAGGCGGACGAGGACGCCGACGGCGTGGGGGATGTCTGCGACAACTGCCCGGCGATCACGAACGATGATCAGGCGGACGCGGATGCCGACGGCGTAGGAGACCTCTGCGACAACTGCCCGACCGCAGCGAACATCGATCAGGCCGACCGCGACAGCGACGGTATCGGAGATGCCTGCGACAACTGCCCCGCGGTGACAAACGTCGATCAGGCCGATGCGGATGACGACGACTTGGGAGACGCTTGCGACAACTGCCCGGCCGTCGGGAACGCCGATCAGGCGGATGCAGACGGAGACGGAATCGGAGATGTCTGTGACAACTGCCCGACGGCGGCCAACACCGACCAGGCCGACGCGGACAGCGACGGCTTCGGAGACGTCTGTGACAACTAGATCGGAAGAGCACACGTCTGAACTCCAGTCACCGCTCATTATCGCATCGGCGATGCGTGCGTCTTGTCCCGGCCTACCCGGGGACCTTGCGGAGTGGGTCTGGTTGCACCGGTTCTGCTGAGTCTGGCAGGCCTGCTGTGGGTCCGACTGGCTCGCGGCCACGCCGCGTGGCGACGGAAAAGATCCCCATGGGCGGGGGCGGGGTAAGCCGCCACGGGCTTTGCCTGCGACACGATGGCCACAATACCGGACGCTGGGGGGGTGAAAAGCCCATTTCGTTGACCCCTCTGGGAAGCTGCGGTATAGTCAGTGGATGAACCACCCGACGCCGCAAGGCGAGCGGGGCCATGTCTATTGGCGTGTCGAGTCAGGGTCGATGGAGTCGGATGAACTCATCGTCATCGTCTGCCCGTCGTGCTCGCAGAAGTATCGCGTGCCGGAGAGCCGTATCGGCCAGCGAGCCATGTGCAAGAAGTGCGGGCAGCGATTCCGGATCGCCATGGAGGCCCCGATCGATGAGGACACGCTGTTCGGCTGGGTAATGGAGGGCGATCCGGGCAGCCAGAGCGTGGCGGGCAGCACCGCCATTTTTGACAGCCCGGTCTCGGACGCGCAGGAGACACGAACACCCGCCCCGAGACCGCCGACGAACAAGGCACCGGCCAAGGCCGGAAAGGCCGATGCGGCCTCGCCGGTCGCCGCTGCGGGGCCAAGGATCCACTTTGACCGCATCGACGAAATCGGTGCGTATTTCGAGTTTCCCGCCGAGAGACTGACCGACGCAGACCTGCGAAAGTCGTTTCCGCAGCGATGTGCGTGCTGCCTGACCCGCAAGCACCTGCTGGTTCACCTGCTGATCTGGGGCGACAAGCTGCCCGGCAAGGATGCGCTGAAACTTCGAGAGGCCGAGGTGAAGACGGTTCGATCGCTGTCCTCGCTCATGTCCGCCTATGCCGAGTCCTGGTTCGAGAAGCTCGATCCGGTGAGCATGCTGCCCCCGCCGTTTTCGCTCCCATTCCCTTACTTCGTGTGCCGGGAGTGCGGTTCCGTGGGGGCCGTGACGTGCCACATTCTCGACCACGACGGGCGCGAGTTCTGCCAGATCGCCCTTTCCAACCTGAGCCTGGCCGCCGAGTTCTACCGCAACAACGGCGGACGAGGCACGCCGGCCTACAACAAGCTTGTGGAGGCGGCCAGGGAGCAGAAGGACAACCAGTGGTCATCCCTTCCGTTCGCCGTCCGGGCGAAGATCTCCCATTGGTTCACTCTCCAGAACGGAGAAACGTTCATGGGGTACTTCGCTGACGCCGATTTCAGCCGGTCGGAGGCCGGCGCGGCCGGGCTGGTGCTCACCGACCGCCGCATGGTCTACAAGAAGTACACGGCCATTCGCGAGTACGACCTGGCCACCGGCGGCGCCGTGGACATCGAGACCGGTCCTTCCGCCGCCATGGTGGAGATCACGCAGACGGACCAGCGAACGGCCGTCCTGGCCG
>CAZBFW010000076.1:0-10034 GCA_964491135.1 uncultured Phycisphaeraceae bacterium
CGATCGGGAACAACGCGACGTCCATCAAGAACTACATCCAGAACGTGTACAACACGAGCGACCTGGCCTTCGTGCTGCTGGTGGGCGACTCCGCGCAGGTGGCCACGCCCAGCGCCAGCGGCGGGGCGTCGGACCCGACGTACGCAAAGGTGGCCGGCTCGGACGACTATCCGGACATCTTCGTCGGCCGGTTTTCGGCGGAAACGGCCGCCCACGTGGACACGCAGGTGCTGCGGACAATCCAGCACGAAACGCTACCCGCCACCACGCAGGACTGGTACTGGCGGGCCACCGGCATTGCGTCGTCGGAGGGCGGATCCGGGCAGGGAGACGATGACGAATCGGACATTCAGCATCAGAACAACATCCGCACGGAGCTGCTCGGCTATGGCTACACGCTGGTCGACCAGATTTACGATCCCGGTGCGTCCGCGTCGGCGGTGACGACGGCCCTGAACGCCGGGCGAGGCCTGGTGAACTACACCGGGCACGGCAGCACGACCTCATGGTCGACCACGGGCTTTTCCAGCACAAACGTGAACGCGTTGAACAACGTCGGGATGTTGCCGTTCATCTGCAGCGTGGCCTGCGTCAACGGGAACTTCGCCGGGTACACGTGCTTTGCCGAGGCCTGGCTGCGGGCGACCAGCGGCGGTCAGCCGAGCGGGGCGGTGGCCGTGTACATGTCGTCCATCGACCAGTCGTGGGCCCCGCCGATGGAGGCGCAGGACGAGTTCAACCATGTGCTGGCGACGGAGGAGTACGTGAGTTTCGGCGGACTGTGCTTCGCCGGTTCTTGCTCCATGATCGACAAGTATGGTTCGGGCGGCGTTTCCATGTTCAACACGTGGCACATCTTCGGCGACCCGTCGCTGCGCGTGGTGGGGACCGTGGCTCCGCCCACCGGGCTGGGCGTCTCGCCCGGCCAGGGCCTGGAGTCGGAGGGCGACGAGGGCGGCCCGTTCACGCCGGAGAGCATCACGTATACGCTGCAGAATCACAACGCGACGCCCATCGGCTATTCGGTGGCGGCGACCGCCGAGTGGGTGGACGTGACGAACGCGGTGGGCACACTTGCGGGCCTGGGAACCACCACGGTCACCGTTTCCATCAACGCCGTGGCAGACGGGCTGACCACCGGCGACTACAGCGACACGGTGAGCTTTGTGAACACGACTGACGGTGATGGAAACACCACGCGCAGCGTGAAACTCGGCGTGGGCGTGCCCCGCGCGATCTACACCTACAACATGGACACGAACCCCGGCTGGACGACCGAGGGCCAATGGGCCTGGGGCTCGCCGACGGGCGGCGGAGGTGAGTACGGCAACGCCGATCCCAGCAGCGGCCATACTGGTGCGAACGTGTATGGTTACAACCTGAGCGGTGACTACGCGAACTACCTGTCGGAGACGCACCTGACCACGACAGCCATCGATTGCAGCAGGCTCTCCGAAGTCAGCCTGAAGTTCTGGCGATGGCTGGGCGTGGAACGCAGCACGTACGACCACGCATACGTGCGGGTCAGCACGAACGGGACGACGTGGACGACGATCTGGCAAAACCCGGACACGGCCACGGAAGACAGCTCGTGGGTGCTGCAGGAGTTTGACCTCTCCGCGATTGCGGACAACCAGCCGACGGTTTACCTGCGCTGGACCATGGGTACCACGGACGTCAGTTGGAGGTATTGCGGCTGGAACATCGACGACGTGGAGATCTGGGGCTTGGCCAGAGTGGGCAACGGGGACGTGGATGAGGACGGCGACGTGGATCTGGCGGACTTCGCCGCCTTCCAGGGATGCTGCGGCGTGGCCCCATTGACCACGGAGTGCGAGAGGGTGGACATGAACGGCGATGGGGCAGTTACCCCTGCCGACCTGCCTGCTTTCGCGGCGAAGCAGGAGCTGACCGGCCCGGCGTAAGAGGGGGCAGTCCGGGCGCGGTGGATCTGCCGGTGTTCTGGCGTGCAGCGGGCGGGCGCGGCTGTCTCGTCCGATAATCGCATGGATGGGTCGTTCCTTCGTTGCGAAGGGTGGCCGGTCGTGGTACAGTGAGCGCTGCATGGGATGGTGTGGTGGTCTCATCCGATGGAGGGGCGTTCCCCGGAACCAACGGGCCGGACCGGAAGACACCAGGAACACCTTGACGCCATGCGTGCCGGCACCCTCAACTCTCAGCGTGAATGGGTGTGTCGCGGGCGGCGTCGTGAGTCTGACCGTCTCCCGACGGACGTGGGGAGCCCCGTATCGTTTCTCGGCAACAGGTGCAGGGACACATGGGCATTTCGGAGCAGGGTGAATCACCGGCGGGTGTCCGCGGTGGTTGGCGGTGTTCGTCTGAGCAAGCAAGGAGGAATGACGTGACTCCGTGGAACGTGATGGAATATTCAGCGCGACGGCCCGTCCGGTGGATGGGGAGGGGCCTGGTGGCTCTGGTGGTGCTCCTGGCGGCGCTTCCCGCCGTTGCGGCCCCCGCGCCCCACGTGCAGGTGTCGGTGAGTCAAGACAGCGGCGATCGCATCGTTCTCGACTACACGCTGGGGGAGCATCTGGTGATTCCGGCGCCCATCGAGGGAGACAAATGGGTGCATCTGTCCCTGCCGGGTGAGCCGTTAACCCTGGTGGCGGGGGAGCCTGCGCTTCCGCGCGTCTGCCGGAGCATCGTCATTCCCGACGATGCGAAGATGGAAGTGCGGGTGTTGGCGGCCGACTTCGAGGATGTGTCGGACGTGGCGGTGGCACCGTCGAAGGGCAACCTGCTGCGAACGGTCAATCCGGCCGATGTGCCGTACGAGTTCGGCCCGGTGTATACGCAGGACGCGTTCTATCCAGGGCCGCTCGCGACCCTGCGGGAGCCGTATATTCTGCGCGACCTGCGGGCGGTAACTGTTGAGCTGAACCCGTTCCAGTACAACCCCGTCACTCGCACGTTGCGAGTCTATCGTAGCGTGTCGCTCGAAGTGGTTCGCACGGGCGCGGACACGGTGAACGTGCCGGACCGAAGCCTGCGGTCGGCGCGGCCCAGCCGGGCGTTTGAGAGCGTCTATCGCAGCCGGTTCGTCAACTACGCGAGCGGCCTGCGGTACGCTCCCATGGACGAGGAAGGCGACATGCTCATCATCTGTCACGACGCGTGGCTGAGCAACGTGCAGCCGCTGGCGACACACAAGACCGCCCGCGGGATCAACACGACGGTGGTCGGGGTGTCCACCATCGGCAACAACAGCACGTCGATCAAGAACTACATCCAGAACGCCTACAACACGTCGAACCTGGCGTTTGTACTGCTGGTGGGCGATGCGGCGCAGGTAGCCACGCCGAGCTCGGGCGGCGGGGCGGCGGACCCGACGTATGCGAAGGTCGCTGGCGGCGACGATTACCCGGACATCATCATGGGTCGGTTCTCCGCGGAAACGGCCGCGCAGGTGGACACACAAGTCCAGCGGACCATCACATACGAGACCCTGCCGGCTCCGCTCCAGGACTGGTTCTGGCGGGGCACCGGCATCGCGTCCGCGGAGGGGACGGGCGACGACGGTGAGACGGATATCCAACACATGAACAACATCCGTACCCCGTTGCTCGCCTTCGGCTACACGCTGGTCGACCAGATCTACGATCCCGGCGCCTCGGCGACGATGGTCTCCAACGCGCTGAACGCGGGCCGCGGCATCGTGAATTACTGCGGACACGGCAGTACGACTTCCTGGAGCACAACCGGCTTCTCGAACTCAAACGTGGCCGCCCTGACCAACGACAATATGTTGCCGTTCATCTTCAGCGTCGCCTGCGTCAACGGGAACTTCAGCAGCAGCACGTGCTTCGGCGAGGCCTGGCTGCGCTCCACCCACAACGGGCAGCCGATTGGTGCGATCGCCGCGTACATGTCGTCGATCAACCAGACCTGGTCGCCCCCCATGGAGGCGCAGGACGAGTTCAACATCCTGCTCACGAACGAGGCGTACGTGACGTACGGCGCCATGTGCTACGCGGGCTCGTGCTCCATGATGGATGACTACGGAAGCGGCGGGGTCAGCATGTTCGACACCTGGCACATCTTCGGCGATCCCTCCCTCCGGATCGCGGTGACCTGCTCCGACGCGGGGGAGGTGACGCTGGATCGCGGGAAATACGCCTGTGACGATACGCTGGCCGTGGCCGTGGTGGACTGCGGGCTGAATCTCAACGACCTGGTGGAAGACACGGTTACTGTTGTTGTCACGTCCGATTCGGAACCCGCAGGAGAGGCCGTGCTGCTGACGGAAGTGGGCCCGGCCAGTGGTCAGTTCGAGGGGTCGCTGCCTGTGGGCACGACGGCCGGTGCGGGTGTTCTGCTGGTGGCTCCCGGTGACACCTTGACGGTGACCTACGTGGATGCGGACAACGGACAGGGCGGCACCAACATCGTGCTGACCGGGACGGCCGTTGTGGATTGTACACCTCCCGTGGTGTCGAACGTCCAGACCGCCCAGATCCAGCCTCGCAGCGCCGTCGTCACGTTCAGCGCGGATGAGCCGGTTCGTGGTACTGTGCAGTACGGGACCGCGTGCGCGGCGCTGACGCAAACAGCGATTGGGACCGTCTACGACCTGAACCCCGCAGTCGCTGTGTCCGGGCTTCAGTCGGGCACGACGTACTTCTTTGCGGTGGAGGCGACGGACGAGGCGGGCAACTCGGCGTCGGACGACAACGGCGGCGAGTGCTACAGCTTCACCACGCCGGAGATTCCGGACTTCTTCACGGAGCTCTTCGCCTCGGACAACGACCTGGACAACCTCACGTTGACGTTCACAATCAACGGGTCGAGCGATTTCTACGCCGGCTGCGTGGAGTCGATCACCGAGCTGCCGGTGGACCCGGCGGGCGGCACGGTGCTGACGCTGTCGGACGATTCGTATTCGACGGTGAACCTGACGGGCGGGGCGCAGGTATCCCTGTACGGGGTCTCCTACAGCACGTTCTACCCGGCGAGCAACGGGTACGTTACGTTCACCGCCGGCGACAACGCCCGGAATGAGTCGTTGGCGGACCATTTCGACCTGCCGCGGATTTCGGCGTTGTTTGACGACCTGAACCCGTCCTCGGCAGGTTCGGTGAGCTGGAAGCAGCTTGCGGACCGGGTGGTGGTGACGTGGCTGAACGTGCCGGAGTACAACACGAGCAACTCGAACACGTTCCAGATCGAGATGCGTTTTGACGGGACGATTGTGATCAGCTACCTGTCCATTGCCGCCTCGGACGGTCTGGCGGGGCTTTCCAAGGGCAACGGGGTGGATCCGGATTACTACCCGTCGGACCTGTCGGGCCTGGGCGCCTGCGGTCCGAAGCCGCCGGTGGCGCAGAGTGCCTCGTACGAAACGGAGATGGGCCAGGAGTTCGAGATCGTGCTGTCGGCGATCGACGACGGGCTGCCCGATCCGCCTGCGGCCCTGTCTCACGTGATTACAGAGCTGCCCACGCGGGGCGGGTTGTTTGACCCAGGCACGGGTGAGGCGATTGGTGCTGTTCCGTACACCCTGGTGAACGGGGGCGTAACGGTGCTGTATCGTCCGTCCTGGGGCACGTCCGGCCAGGACAGCTTCCGGTTCAAGGCCAATGACGGCGGCGAGGCTCCGGAGGGCGGCGATTCCAACGAGGCGACGGTGTCAATCATGATCAACGCCGCGCCGCCGGGCCCCGTGTACACGTGGCCGCTAGATGTGAATCCGGGCTGGTCGGTCGAAGGTCAGTGGGCGTTCGGTGCTCCCAAGGGCGGCGGCACGCACAACCGCGATCCGGGCTCTGCGCACACAGGTCAGTACGTGTACGGCTACAACCTGTATGGAGACTATGCCAACAACCTGCCGTTACGATGCCTGACCACCCAGGCCATCGATTGTTCCCGCGTCAGTCAGGCCCAGTTGCGCTTCTGGCGATGGTTGGGCGTGGAGGCGTTTGATTCGGCCACGGTGCAGGTGTCGGCGGATGGCCAGAACTGGAGTACCGTCTGGTCGAACCAGACTGAGGGTCTTGTGATCGTGGATGTGGCCTGGACGCCGATCACACTCGACCTGTCTGCCGTGGCGGACGGCTCGCCGACGGTGTTCGTGCGTTGGGGCATGGGCCCGACGGACGACTATACCACCTACCCTGGCTGGAACATCGACGACGTGGAGATCTGGGGCGTGCTGTCGCCGGCGTTCGGTGACTTCGATGGTGACGGCGAGGTGGATCTGGAGGACTTTGCCCGCATGCCGGACTGCCTGACCGGTCCGGACCTCGGGCCGGTCATCATCGGCTGCGAGGCGTTTGACTTCGATATTGACACGGATGTGGACTTGAGCGACTTCGCCTCCTTCCAGGAGGCAATGAGCCAGTAGGCAGGGCGACCTGAGTACATGTCATAGCGGGCCTCGGCAGGCCAGACACCGGTCAAAGACCGATACTGGCTTGCCGGGGCCCGATTCCTTTCGCTTGGCAATGGGTGGCGCGGCATGGGAGGGGGTATACGGACCTGCCGGAGCCTTGCGAGAGCGTCCTACCACGACCCCGTCGACCCAGACAGCGGGGGAAGGGGATTGAGACCCTGCCCTCAGAATTGAAGCTTTCGGGTGCGATCGGTAGAATAGACGTGCTGGGGTGGCCGCTTGAAGGAGGGGCGCTTCCCGTTCTTTCTTCCCGACCTTGCCGCCAGTCCCAGAGTGAAACGTGATCCGAATCCGCCCGGGGTGTAGGAATCCCCGAGTGGTCGATTTTGGTTCTTTTCAGGGTGGGTTTCAAGCATGTTCAACGGCTGTACTGCGATGAGGGGATGTTCTGCGTTGTTCCTGGCCGGCGTGCTGCTCGCCGTCCCGCAAATGTCTGCTGCGCAGGCGCAGCCTTTGGATGCGGCGCCGGGGATTCCGACGGCGATGGTGGTGAAGGTTCAGCCATTGAGCGATGTCCACCAGGTGATGTCACCACTGGGCGACCGCGGGACTCTGCAAGTGGAAGACGATATCCGCGAGGCCCAGGGGCTGGCCCCGCGGTTTGCCGTGCCCAACGCGGTCCAGCTGACGCCGGAGAACGCAGGGACGTGGGAGCAGATCGACAAGGAGCTTCTTGTCTGGCGGCTGCGGGTAACCTCACCGGGCGCCCTGTCGCTGAACCTCGGGTTCACTCGATACAGAAAGCCGGCCGGCGGCCGATTGATGGTCTACTCGGCGGACGGGATGGAGGTTCTGAGGCCGTTTACCGACGCCGACAACGAGTCCCACGGGCAGTTGTGGACGCCCGTTGTGCTGGCGGACGACATCGTGGTGGAAGTGACCCTTCCCGCAGGGGAAGTGAAGGGGCTGGACCTGGAACTCGGCTCGATCAACGTCGGCTACCGCGGTTTCGGCGAGCTCATGGCGAGTGAGGATGACGGCCTTCGGTCCGGGTCGTGCAACGTGGACGTGATCTGCCCGGAAGGCGACGAGTGGCGAGCGGAGATTGCCGCCGTGGGCGTCATTTCCACCGGCGGAAGCACATTCTGCAGCGGCTTCATGGTGAACAACACCGCCCAGGACCGCAAGCCGTATTTCATGACGGCGAATCACTGTGACATTGATTCGAGCAACGCGGCGTCGCTCGTCGTGTACTGGAACTACGAAAACAGCACGTGCCGGCCGGTGGGCAGCTCGTCCAGCGGCGGCGCCGGTGACGGTTCACTCGACGACTACCAGACCGGCTCGTATTTCCGCGCCGCGTATGCAACGTCTGACTTCACCCTCGTGGAACTGGATGACGACCCCGACCCGGAGTGGCAGGTCTCCTTCGCCGGCTGGGACCGCACCGGAGCGCAGGCGACAACGGCCGTCGCTATCCACCATCCCAACACGGACGAAAAGCGCATCAGCTTCGAGTACGACACGACGCAGACGACCAGCTACCTCGGCACGAGCTCGCCGGGAGACGGGTCACACGTGCGCGTGGTCGACTGGGACCTGGGCACTACCGAGGGGGGCTCCTCCGGCTCGCCCCTGTTCGACCAGAACCACCGCGTGATCGGCCAGTTGCACGGCGGCTACGCGGCGTGCGGAAATGACGAGTCCGACTGGTACGGACGGTTCTCGGTGTCGTGGACCGGCGGCGGAACGTCCAGCACGCGACTGAGCAATTGGCTGGACCCCGGCAGCACGGGCGCCACGACGGTAAATACGATTTCCGGTGTCACCGGTGGTATGACGCTGTCTCCGTCCGGCGCCGTCAGTCACGCCGGCCCCGTCGGCGGGCCGTTTACGAACCCGACCGTCACGTACACGCTGGGCAATACCTCGGCCGAGAGCATTCCGTATCGCGTGCGATTGACGGAGAACTTCGGCATCCTGCTCAACGGCGGCACGGCGGACGTGACGGGCACGCTTGCCGCCGGTGGAACGGCCCAGGTCGTGGTGACACTGGGGGCGGCGATCGAGGCGCTGCCCGCGGGCGCCTATGTGGAAACCATCGAGTTCATCGACGAAGCGGCCGGCACCACGAAGACCCGCGTACACACGGTGGAGGTCGGGCGTGTCCTGTACCAGTCTGTCGACGTGCCCAAGACGATCAACGACAACTCGACGATCACCAGCGTGATCGAGGTGACGGATTCCTTCTGCGTGGCCGACGTGAACGTGGACGTGAACCTCACGCACACGTACAAGGGCGACCTGACGGTTGACGTGATATCCCCGGGCGGTGTTACGGTTCGGCTGCACAACCGAACGGGCAGCTCGGACGACAACATCGTCGCGACGTACGACGATGAAGGCGGCACCGTGCCGGACGGCCCCGGACTGCTGGCCGACTTCGTCGACACGTCGGTCGGGGGCACGTGGACCCTGCGCGTGCAGGACCACGCCGGCGGCGACACCGGTACGCTGAACAGTTGGGCGCTCCGCATGGTTCCGGGCGGGGCGACGTGTCCGCCGCAGGCCCAGGACGTATCGGTCACAGTGCCCCAGTCGCAGACAAGCAGCATCATGCTGCTGGGCAGCTCCGGATCGGGCAACCCGCTGGAGTACATCATCGAATCGCTGCCGGCGCACGGGACGCTTCGGGATCCGAACGGCGGGGCCATCGGCAGCGTGCCGTACACGCTCCTGAGTAACGGTGACGTGGTCCGGTATACGCCGAACCCCATCCAGTACGCAGGGACGGACGCCTTCACGTTCTCCGTATACGACGGGCAGCCCTCGGATGTGGCGGACGTCTCGATCATGGTGGGCGGGCCGCAGGTCGTCTACGCGTGGATGCTGGACACGAACCCCGGCTGGACGACGCAAGGCTCGTGGGCGTTCGGCGTGCCTACCGGTGGCGGTTCCTACAACGGAGACCCGACCAGCGGTCACACCGGTGCGAACGTGTACGGGTTCAACCTCTCGGGCGACTACTCGAACAACATGAGCGCCTACAACCTGACGAGCAGCTCGATCGATTGCACAGATGTGACGGACGCGGAGGTGCGGTTCTGGCGATGGCTGGGCGTGGAGCAGGCAAACTACGACCATGCCCGATTCCAGGTGAGCAACAACGGCTCGACGTGGGTCACGATCTGGGAGAACCCCTCTGGATACGGGATGAGCATTGACGACTCGAGTTGGTCACAGCAGATCTACGACATCTCCTCCGTGGCCGACGGGAAACCCACGGTTTACCTGCGGTGGGTGATGGGTTCGACCGACAGCTCGCAGACGCACCCCGGCTGGAACATCGACGACATCGAGATTTGGGGCGTCGTGCCTTCCATCCCGGGTGACTGCAATGGCGACGGCGCGGTGGATCTGGACGATTACGTGGACATGGCCGCGTGCTTCTCGGGTCCGGTAGATGCGGTGTCAAGCGGTTGCGAATGCTTCGATCTGGAAGGGGACGGGCACGTAGACCTGCTCGACTTCAGCCAGTTTCAGATGCTGATGATCGAATGAGCTGGATTGGCCTGCCGTGACGCGCCGCGTGGGAAGGGCCTCGTGCGAAGCCCTTCCCACGCCGGACGTCAGTCACCCGAGATCGGAAGAAGCACACGTCTGAACTCCAGTCACCGCTCATTAT
>CAZBFW010000076.1:10044-10960 GCA_964491135.1 uncultured Phycisphaeraceae bacterium
GGGATTGGGATCCAGCAGATCCCGCTTGCCTTCCACTCCCTTGAATTCCTCGGCCTCCGGCAGCGGCGCCTTCTGCTGATGGATGCCCGGCCACTCGGACGCAAAGCGGGCGTTGAGTTCCACGTACTCCGACCATTTTTCAGGCAGATCGTCCTCGGGGAAAATGGCGCCGGTCGGGCAGACGTCGACGCACATGCCGCAGTCGATGCACTCGTTCGGGTCGATCGCCAGGAAGTTGACGCCCTCGTGGAAGCAATCCACCGGGCAGACAGCGACGCAGTCCGTGTACTTGCACTTGACACAGGGTTCGGCCACTACATGAGGCATGATGAAGGCTCCAGCCGCTTCGAGGTATTCTCCGGTCCGCCGGGAATGTATGCCTCCGGACCCTGCCGTGTCAACTGGCTCTGAGCCTTCGCGTGTGAAATGCGTGTCGTGACGCGGGTTGCCCGGCTCCGGCCGCGTCCCTATAGTGTCCCGCGGACCGAACAGGCGGCCGCCGCAGGGAAGCGGCCGGCGCCGGGTCGGTGGCTCGTCCGCATGGGAGACAACGCGGCATGTCGGTTGGCGACGGCACGTCCCCGGACCCGGATTCGTCGGCTGCTCATGCCGCCCGTCACGGCCCCGCGGAGGAGGCAGGGCGAATCGGCCGGCGAAGCGTATTGGCCGCTGCAGGAACGGTGAGCGCGGCGGTGTTCACCTCGCGGGTTCTCGGTCTGATCCGGGAATCCCTCTTCGCCGCGCTGTTCGGGGCGGGCAAGCTTGCCGATGCGTTCGTCCTGGCGTTTCGAATTCCCAACCTGCTGCGCGAGCTCTTCGCAGAAGGCTCCATGTCCAGCGCGTTCGTTCCCACCTTCACGCACGCGCTGACCCGCGACGGACGCGATCGGGCGTACCACTTGGCCAACCTGCTCAT
>CAZBFW010000077.1:0-450 GCA_964491135.1 uncultured Phycisphaeraceae bacterium
TGGGGATCTGCCATCTGAACCTGGGCCGATGCGCCGCCCGCCTGGGCAGGCTGGACGAGGCGGAACGGCGTTTCCACATGGCACTGAAGAAGCTTCAGCCGACGACGTTCTGGCACGGGCAGGCCCTGGTCTACGAGCAGATGGCCGAGCTGCACCTGCGCCGCGACCGTCCGGACGAAGCGCTGGAGTGCATCGAGCAGCGGACGACGCTGGCCCAGCGGTTCAAGAACCGGCGGATCGAATCCGCCTGCTGGGAGCAGAAGGCGCGAGCCTACCAGAAAAAGGGGCAGCCGGACACGGCCGTCGACTGCATGAGGAAATCATTCGAGATCGCGCAGCGCCCCGTGCCGGCGGGCAACCTGTACGAGTACGTGGAGGCGGTGGCGCGAAGGCTGCCGGGAGAACGGGAAGGATAACGCGGGGGAAACGCGAAGCCGCGAAAACGCAAAA
>CAZBFW010000077.1:460-10818 GCA_964491135.1 uncultured Phycisphaeraceae bacterium
CCGACAAACCCAAAAAAAAAAAACCCCCCCCCCCCACAACCCCCGGGGGGGGGGGGGGGCCCGGGCGGGGGGGGGGGGGGGTCCAAGCCTCCTCCCGCGGCTATTCCGGGGTGAGATCGACTCTTGCCTTCTCGGTTCCTTTCAGCGTGGCCTTGCCCGAGGCCAGCACCGTGTCGCCCGAGCGAAGCTTGACGGTCCACTCGTCGGGCCACAGGCTGCTGAAGACGAACGGTTCGCCGTGGTAGCCCACGAAGTGCGACGAGCTGATGTCGATGGACACGCCATTCGAGGCTGTCGCGAGAATGTTGTCCGGCGGCTCCTTGCCCATGACGCCCACAACGGTCCCGGAGATCTCACCGCCGCGCTTCAATCGATGCACTCCGACGTCGGAGGTTTCCGACCCCACGCTGACCGGACCGATCCTGCACCAGCCCGCCTCGTGATCATGAGCATGGAGTGAGTACGTTCCCGGCGGCACGAACCGGAAGGCGAAGTGGCCGCTCTCATCGCAGGAAACGGTTTGGATGATCGCGCGGTCTTCCCCTCGGGTCAGCCACACCTGGACGTCATGGCGACTCTTGCCGCTCCACTCAAGCCGGCCACGGACGGACCCTGCCCCAAGCGAGATCGTCACGGGTTCGGCCCGTGACTTCACGTCAATCTCTCGCTCCCAGCAGATTCCGCCTCGCCAGCCCAGATTGACCGCCAGCCGGTACCTGCCCTGCTGGACGTCTGGGAGCATGATCGTGGCATTCTGAGCGAGATCGCACTCCTCCGGGGCCGGAAACGACACGGTCATGCTTGAAAGTGGCGTGAGGCATAACTCGGCCCAAAGGCAGTCCCCAGAGGATCCGTCCGACGGATCGCTGGTAGGGACGAGGCTGGCGGAGCGCCAATTGGCTTCTGAGCCGTCACCCACGGTGACGTTCACGGGCAGGCCCCAATCGGTGTCGGGCACGAAGAACCGGACCTCTGTTGACGTGTTCTCGAGAACGATCGCCTTACGCACATATGCACCGATGATATCCGCCGTGATGTGGTACGGTATTGACACCGAAGCCTGCCCCACCGGCACGCCATCCACTCTGAACCGGCCATCCTCGTCGGCCGTGAACGAGATTGGTTCCAGGGGGCTGAACTCCCACGGGTCTGCGTATGTGCGGCTGCAGCCTTCGTATTTGATAACGCCGTTCGCAAACGCCCACGCATTGCTGCCCTCTTCCCTGGGGCGATACGCCTGCCCGAATACCGTGCCTGTGCCCCGCAGCTTGATCTCGCCCAGCTCCTGGTTGTCCTCAAGGATGCCCACCCATTGCTTCAGAGGAGTGACACCCGGTCCGTAGACGAACAGAACGTACGATCCCTGGGCAACATGATTGAGCTCGAGCCTGCCATCGTCGCCCACGGTCGTGTCGATCACGCCGGCGATCTGCCGCTGCGTCATCTGGTCACCACTCCAGGGAATCCTGGCAGTGAATGCGGGCACGAGTCGAGCCTTGAGAGGCTGACCGACGTTCTTGGGCCGGATTGCTGTGGCCCGCACCGTGTAACCTCGGTCGAGGGTGAAGACGAATGGATCGAGCGGCTCATTTGTGTCAGTTTTCTTCTCCGACAGCGCATAACCCGGCGCCTTCACGCCGACCCAGACCGGTCCTGCTTCGTCAATCCTGATCGTAAACCGCCCCGACGGATCATCGACGTTTTCGGAAGAACACTCCCACAACGCAGGGTCCTTGCCGGGTCCTGCAAAAACCTCGAAACGGCGGACCGGCTCGCCTTTCTCATCGAGCACCTGGCCGGTCAGCTCAGGCTGCGGCGTGAGCACAATGCTGAGCCCCTCCGAAGAACTCTCCGCTGGGCAAAGCGATTGTTCGATGTAGCCCTCCTTCTGCAACGACACATGATACTGCTTGTCGCAGGACCACTTATTGGGGCTCCTCAGGACGAACTTGCCGCTCGCATCCGTGCTGACTTCTTTGCCCGCGCCATCGCTCACCTGCACGTCTTTCACGGGGTTGCCCTGCGGGTCGCGCACCGTGCCATGCAGGTCCGGGCCGGACCGGAGCAGGACTTCGACACTGGCACTGCCGTCCTCCCCGACTTTGAATGCATCGCGATCAAACTCGAGGCTGGTCTCGAGGTAGGCAGGGTGTTCCGCTGTGATTCCCAGGCCCAAGTCCACTCCGTGCAATTCGAAACGACCCTTCTCGTCGCTTGTCACAAAGCGATCAGGATCAGCCGTAAACAAGGGTGGCATGAAGATTATTGGTGATACTCTGGAGCCTGCGATGGGGTTACCGGTCTTCTCATCCCGAACGACGCCTCGAACAGTAGTGCCGGGGCCAAGCCTGACTTCAAAGCGACGCTGAGTGTCATCCCTTCTGACGACGTAGGACCCGGAGCCAGGATAGCTCCATCCTTCGGAATAGTCGCGTGCCCGGACTCCCAGGCTGATCGAGCATGACTCCGGCGCGTCGATGAGAATTGTTCCCGTGGGCGACTGGACGGGAATCCACGTGTCATCCCATTTCTTAAGCTCCCCTTCCTTGGTCTCGACCCAGTAGTTGTATGAGAACTCCGGCACCGGCTTGCCGGTCTCGCGGTCGGTCACCACGAACGTTACAGGCGAGAGTCCGGCCGGCTGCGTCGCGGGCCCTGTGGTCGCCGGACGCGTCCCCGTGGGCTTCGTTCCCGCGGCCGAAGACTGGCCGCCCGCGAATGTGGCGCCAACGAACGCCAACACAATGCTCACCGGATGCGTCGTCATGAGTGTTTCCCTTCTGCTTGCGGGTGGGGCAACGACAATTCTACCTGGGACCCGACAACCGTACAGACACGAATCGGAGAAGAAGACGGCTCGGCAAACCTGTTCAGGACATTCCGGGGGGCGGGCGGTTCGAGACAAATGAGGGAGCTTGCTGTAGAGTGCAGGGGGCGCGCAGTTCGAGGCTCAGCGGAAAGGGGGTGGCGATGTTTCTGGCGTGGGTGCTCATTGGGCTGGCGTTGGCCGGCGGGGCGGAGCCGGTGGCGGCCGTCGAGGTGGTTGCAGCGGAGTACCGGGCGGACAGGCCGTTTCCGGAATTCCTGCCGCTCTGGCTCGAGGGGTGGGCACGAATGCACGCGGCGGGTGAAAGTCTCGAGTCTATTCAGGAGAAGAACCCGCTCGGCGGCAACGTGCACCTGTTCCTGCGGAACCCGTCAGATCACCCGCTGGAGGTGTCCGATCTGGCGCTGGATGGCATCAGCCTCGCACGGGGCATCGCGTTTTCAAAAGAGGAAGGGCGCGGCGGGTTTCACGCGGCCAGCATTCATTTTGCTGAACCGGCCGACGCGGAGCGCCGCCGCCTGATCGCGGCTGGTGAACCAGTCTGGTGGAAAGTGGACCCGCAGCCCATCCCGGCGAAGGGGTTTGCCGAGGCCGTCATCCGACTGCGCCGCAACCCGCGAGCGGCCGCCGTTGCCGTCCAGGTGTGCGTGGGGACGACAACAACAGAAGCCCGCGTGGACACGGGCAAATCGCATCCACGGATCGCCGGTGCGGCGTTCTCGCCCGCGCTCGACGAGGTGACACTCTATCTTCGCCATCCACGGCAGGAACCCACACCCGCGACCCGCTGCCGGCTTGACGGGACGGACGTCACTCAACAGACGACCCTGCGGCCGGGGGGCAACAGCGACACGCTGCCCATCATCATCCGGCCAGCCCGCCCGTTGCCGTCCGGGACGTTCCATTTCTTCCAGGTGGAATACGCGGACGGCTCAACAGCGCAGGCGGGCATCCGGGCCTGGGCGGACGAGCTGGTCTACGGCATGTGGGGCTACACCAACGCCGGTAGCACGCCCGACGAGAACGCGAAGATCTGCCTGACGGACCTGAGCCGTCACAACATTAACGTCCACATGGGCATGGGCGGCGACTGGGGGCCGTTCATTTACAGCCAGGCCGGACAGGAATTCCTGGACGCGATCGGGATGCGAATGATGGTGAAGGAACCCGGCGATATCCGCAAGCCCGCCTACTTCTTCCTCATGGATGAGCCGGACGCCAATGACTACTTCGCCAGCCAACTGCCGGCGCCGCAGCGCCTGGGAACCCTGGCCCAGGCGCTCGTCCGGCACAGCGCCGACCTTCGCCAACGGGACGCAGCCACGCAGCACCTGCTCAACATAGACAACACGTACAAACCCGAGAACTGGTACACGTATGGCCAGCTCCCCGACGTTCTGGCGACTGATCCGTACTACCAGGGGGACCTGGCGATGGTGTACGGCGAGCGGCCCGGGTGGCTGGCCCATTTCGTGAAGCCCACGTGCGTCTATGGCGCGGCCGTGGTCTGTCGCTCGGCCGCCGAGCCCAGGCCGGTGCACATCATCCTCAACTCGGTCCGGCATGATCATCCGGAGCAGCCGTTCCGGTTCGCCACGCCTACGGAAAAGCGAATCGAGCTTTACTATGCACTGGCGGGCGGGGCGAGAGGATTCTCGTATTGGTGGTACGCGCCGTACGACCACTACTACGGTGTGGGCGGATCGGGACCGGAGGCCGCCGCTCTGTGGAAAGAGATCGGGCTGCTGGGCGCCGAGGTGCGGACGGCGGGGTCGGTCATCACTCGAAGCTGTCCGGCCATCGTGCCCGTGAAGACGCCTCCGCGCCTGTGGGTTCGAACGTTGCTGGCGGGACTGGACACGCTGGTAGTCGTCGTGGTCAACGACAACTTCGCGGTGGATCGCAGCGGCACGGTCATTCGTCCGGTCGAGAGGGCGTCCGTGACGGTGGGGCTGCCGGTCTGGCTTGAGCCGAAGGCGGCATTCGAGGTTACGTACGCCGGGACGCAGGTCGTGCCGTGGACGGCGTCCGGCAACCAGGTGGCACTCGACCTGGGCACGGTGGAGGTGACGCGGCTGGTCTTCGTCTCGGCGAATGAAGAACTCCAGGGCGCGTTGGAGAATATCTACCGGACTCGGTTCGCGGACACGGTGAAAGGATTGCTCCGCTCGGAGGCAACCGACGCGGGACAAACGCGAGCAAGCGGGGACGGAGGGACGGAGTGACGCAGGGACGGAATCAGCTCGCGCGTCGGCTAGTGGCAATCCTCATCGCTCTCACCTGGGGGCCCCCCTCACGTGGTTCCTCCGTGTGAACTGACAAACTTCCCCGCGAGCGCCGGCGCGAGCGCTCCGGCGCGGCGTCGAGGACGAGTCGGGGGCCGGAGTAACGTGATGCCCGGCTACCGGACGGCGTGACCGGTTCTGTGGCGCAGGAGCCAATTCGGGCGAGCGAGTGGCGGGCTCATTGGCCGGGGCGTTCCGACGTTGTCCGTGGCACGGAAAATGATATCGCGTCAGGAGTACGATCGGTTATGCACTCAGGGAGCATGGTGCAGCCGCGCCATCGGCCCGTCTACCAATACTGATATCGGTCTGTCGTCTCTGCGTGACTTCATGGTCCTTGTCCGATGCGCGTGCAGGGGGGCTTCCATGTACGTGGTTAGTGCAAGGGCGCTGCTGCAATCATGACCGAGCGACTCAGAAGCGGACGGGCCGTGCTGGCGTCAGAGAGCCGACAACACTTCGGACCAGCAGCGTCAATGTCGAGCGTTCCATGTTTGTCGTTGGCGTTTTCTGCTTGTCAACGCAGAAGCAAGCCGACATAATCCCTTGGCGGCGTCGGCGCGAATCCGGGCATCGCGTTTGACCCGCCCTCCCGGTGCGCCCGGGAGACGTCAGACCTGTCGCCGTACCTGTTCGCACGGTTGGGATTCATGGAAGGACCCCGATGACGCGCGCGGACTCATCACGGATGGAGCCGGCTTGCCGTGCTGCGCCGCCGGAATTGCCGGAGGGGAAGCCAGAACCGGCGAGGCACACGAGCCTTGACCTGCCTCTTGTGCCCACCGACGCATTGTCGGGCAGCGCGGATTTCACCTTTGGCGATATTCTCGACCTGGATGAGATACAGCGGATTCAAGACGCGTTTTCCGCGGCCACGGGTGTGGCCTCCATCATCACCGCGCCGGACGGTCATCCCCTGACGCGGCCCAGCAACTTCAGCCGGTTGTGCCAGGACGTGATCCGCAAGACGGAGAGGGGTCTGGCCAATTGTATGCGTTCGGACGCGGTGCTGGGCCGGCCGAATCCGGACGGTCCGATCATGCAGCCCTGCTTGAGTTGCGGGCTGTGGGACGGCGGGGCGAGCATTTACGCGGGTGACCGGCACATCGCAAACTGGCTGATCGGCCAGGTTCGCAACGAGGCGCAGGATGACGCAGTCATGCTGGCGTACGCACGGTCGATCGGCGCGGACGAGGACGTGTTCCGGGAGGCGCTGGCCGAGGTCACGCAGATGCCGACGGAGCAGTTCCGTCAGATCTGCCAGTCGCTGTTCATGTTCGCGAACCAGCTTTCACAGATCGCCTACAAGAACCTGCAACTGAATCGCGAGATCGAGGAGCGCCGCCGGGCCGAAGATGCCGTGCGGCGTTTGAATGAAGAGCTGGAGGAGCGTGTGCGGCAGCGAACGGCCGACCTGGAGAGGGCCGTTGCCGACCTGCGGGTGGCCAAGGAGGCGGCGGAGGCCGCGAACCGGGCGAAGAGCCTGTTTTTGGCGAACATGTCGCACGAGATTCGCACGCCCATGAACGCGATTCTCGGCTTTTCGGAGTGCATGCGGCGGGACTCCACGCTGACGGCCGAGCAGCGACGCTATCTCGAAACCATCAATCGAAGCGGGGAACACCTTCTGTCCCTGATCAATGACGTTCTCGAGATGTCGAAGATCGAGGCGGGGCAAGTGACGCTTCGCCCAGGCGTGTTCGACCTGCACGCTCTGTTGGATGACGTCGGCACGATGTTCCGGCTGCGCGCGCAGGATCGCAGTTTGCAGCTCTGCGTGGAACGCCGGTCTGACGTTCCGCAGTACGTGGTGACCGATGAGCGCAAGCTTCGGCAGGTGCTGATCAACCTGCTTGGCAACGCGGTGAAATTCACGGAACGCGGCGGCATCGTGCTGCGTACGGCCGTCCGGGTTTCGGCCGACGAGGGCCTGCGGCTGCTCGTGGAGGTGGAGGACACCGGCTCGGGCATTGCAGAAGAGGATTTCGAGCGGATTTTCCAGGCATTCGGTCAGGCGTCTGCGGTACACGGCGCTCGTGAGGGCACGGGGCTGGGATTGACCATCTGCCGCGAGTACGTCCGGCTGATGGGCGGGACGATCACGGTCCGCAGCCGGTTGGGTGAAGGCAGCACGTTCCGCGTGGACATTGCCATCGAGGAGGGCCGACCACAGGAAACCGCGAAACCGGTTCCCAAGCGGCGGGTGGTCGGGCTGGCGCCGGGGGAGGCTGCGCGCCGCGTTCTCGTCGTGGACGACCATCAGGAGAACCGATTCGTCCTGGCGCGGATGTTGTCCGACGTTGGGTTCCAGGTCCGGGAGGCCGGCGATGGGGCGGCGGCCGTTCGGCTCTTCGAGGAATGGGCGCCCGACCTGGTGCTCATGGACATGCGGATGCCCGTCATGGACGGTTTCGAGGCCACCGGCCGGATCAAGGCCACGCCGCGCGGCCGACAGACGCCGGTGGTGGCCGTTTCGGCGAGCGTGTTCGAGGAGGATCGCGCGGCCGTGCTCGGCGCCGGATGCGACGGGTTCCTGCGCAAGCCGGTGCGTGAGGATCATATCCTGGATGCGGTCCGCGAGCACCTTGGGGTACGGTACGAATACGAGGAAGAAGCGACAGCCTCCACAACCCGGCTCGCGGATCGGCTGGACACGGCCGCTCTGGGCCGGCGGATGGGCACGTTGACGACCGCGCAGCGCGAGGCGCTGCGGCAGGCGGCGGTGGAACTTCGGCCGGACGCCCTGCTGGCCACCGTGGAAGGGGTCGCCGGCAAGGATGCCGAGCTGGCCCGGGAGCTGCGTGCCCTGGTGGACGAGTTTGAATTCGCCCGGATCATCGACCTGGTGGATGCGCACTCGTAGAGAGCGTTTGGGGGTGTCGCATGAACGATGAGGACCGTGGTACGGCCGGAGACATCCTGGTCGTGGACGATCTGACGGCCAATCTGCGCGTGCTCGTGCAGATTCTGTCCGAGGCCGGGCACCGCACCCGACCGGCCGCCGACGGGCCCACGGCGCTTCGGGCCGTCGAGGCGAGCCCGCCCGAGCTCATTCTGCTGGACGTGCTCATGCCGGTCATGGACGGCTTTGAGGTGTGCCGCCGGCTGAAGGGCAACGCGCGGAGCCGGGCCGTTCCGGTGATTTTCGTCAGTGCCATGGATGAGCCGGTGGACAAGGTCAAGGGGTTCGCCGCGGGCGGCGTCGACTACATCACCAAGCCGTTTCAGCCCCAGGAGGTGCTGGCCAGAGTCAGTGCGCACCTGAGGCTCTCGCGTCTGCAGGCCCAGCTTGCGCGGCAGAACCAGGAACTGGAAGAACGCGTGCGCGAGCGAACGGCCGCGCTCGAGCAGGCAAACCACGAACTCCTGGCGAGCCGCGAGCGCTTGCAGTCCATTCTCGATCATACAACCTCCGTCTTCGCCATGAAGGATGCGAGCGGCCGGTACATCGCGGTGAATCGGCAGTTTGAACGACTGTTCCACGTGACGAGGGAGAACGTCGTGGGCCGCTCCATGTCGGACGTGTTGCCTGCCGACGTGGCTCGACGCATCCAGGAAAACGACCGAAAGGCGATGGACGCGGACGTTCCGCTGGAGTTTGAGGAACAGATCCCGCATGACGGCGAGGCACACACGTACGTGTCCGTCCGGTTTCCGCTTGGCGAGGCGGGCAGCGACCTCCGCGCCGTGTGCGGCATCGCCACGGACATCACCTCGCGCAAACAGACGGAGAACGAACTGAGGCGGGTCAGTATGTTTTTGAAGGCGGTGATCGAGCAGGCCCCGTTCGGCATTCAGATCTGCGAAGGGAATCGCGACAACTGGGAACTGACGACGATCAACCGAGAAGCGCAGCGGATCATCGGAGTGACGCAGGAACAGCATCAGGGTCTGGGGCTTGCGGACGGTCGGATGAAGAACCCCGAGAAGCTGACGTGGCAGATGTTCCATCCGGACGGCACGCCCTGGCATGCGGAGGACGCGCCGCTTCCCATGGCCATGATGAAGGGCAAGGTGACCCGCAACGAGGAAATGCTGGTTCGCCGTGCCGACGGGGTGGAGCACGCGATCCTGTGCAACGCGACCCCCATCTTCGATGACGAAGGCGAACCGATCGGCGGAATGGTGATGTACTCCGACCTCACCGAGCGCAAGCGGCTGGAGGCCCAGCTTCGGCAGGCCCAGAAGATGGAGGCCATCGGCCAGCTCGCCGGGGGCGTCGCGCACGACTTCAACAACATCCTGACGGCCGTTCTGGGGCACGTGGAGCTGATCAACGACGAGGTCGACGAGCCGAGCCCGTGTATCGACGCCATCCGGGAGAACGTGCGGGAAATCGGACGCGGCGCGCGGCGGGCTTCCGAGCTGACCCGCCAGCTCCTCACGTTCAGTCGTCGTCAGCTCACGCGCCCGGAGGCGATTGATCTGAACGAGTGCCTGCGGGGTCTGGAGAAGATGCTTCGTCGGCTGATCGCGGAGAACATCGAGCTGCGTTTCGAGCAGTCGGCCGGGCCGGCGGTCATCCTGGCGGATGCCGGCCAGTTGGAGCAGGTGGTGGTGAATCTGGCCGTCAATGCCCGCGATGCCATGCCGGATGGCGGGATTCTGACGTTTGCGACGCAGCACGTCACGTTGGACGCATCGGAGGCCTCCGCGGAAATGGCGGGGCTCAGCGGCCCGTGTGTGCGATTGACCGTCAGCGACACGGGCACCGGGATGGCCGCAGACGTTCGCGATCGCGTGTTCGAACCCTTCTTCACCACCAAGCCGCTCGGGCAGGGCACGGGCCTGGGCCTGGCCACGGTGTATGGCATCGTGAAGCAGGCCAACGGCCACATCAGCGTGTACAGTGAGCCCGGGCATGGCACCACGTTTCGCGTTCATTGGCCGGCGGCGACGCGAGAGGCGGGGAAGACAACGGACGCCAGGCCCGCAACACCGCCGACCGGGGGTACCGAAACGATTCTCCTCTGCGAGGACAACCGTCCGGTGCGCCAACTGGCCGAATTCGTGCTGCGGGACGCCGGATACACCGTTCTGGCCGCCGAGAGTGCGACCCAGGCCCTGAAGCTTGCCGCGAGCCAGTCCCGACCCATCGACCTGCTCGTCAGCGATGTGATCATGCCGGACATGAACGGCCGGAAGCTGGCCGACGTGTTGATCGCCCGCTGCCCGAGTATCCGAACGCTGTTCATGTCGGGCTACACGTCCGGCGTGATCGCGCACCACGGGGTGCTGGATGCAGA
>CAZBFW010000078.1:0-10812 GCA_964491135.1 uncultured Phycisphaeraceae bacterium
AGGAGTCCGCGATGGGATCGAATACCTGCGTCAAGCAGATGCCTCCGTGCCCGTTCGGTTTCCATCAGACGGTCAGCAGCCGATCGCAGTCGCGCACAACCTCGTACTGGTCCTTAAGTGTCGACAGCGGGCAGACCTGCGAGCCCTCGGAGTTGCGCAGCTTCAGGCAGGCTCCACAGGCCAGGAACTGCCCGCCCGCGTCCAGCACTTTCTGCGCCTGGTCTTTCACGTTGAATGTGGAGTCCTCGATTCCATCAATCTCAACGCCTTTACCCGAAAGGAAGATGCGCACCTCGTCCCCCTTTTCCAGGCTGTAGAGCGCCAGCCGCAACGCGTTGAAGACGGTCTCCGGATCGGTCTGGGTGATGATGATGCCAGACTTCATTTGTTGTTCTCCCTTCGCAGCCGGCTGTCTTGTTCATTCTATTGAACGCAGCGTATTCCGGCGATCCTGGGATGCCTTGTGCGATCCTGCACAACCAGCGAGCTCTCCTTGAGGCGATGGCGAACGAAGCCGCCGTGCTTCTCGCGCACAACCAGTCCGGCTCTCGCAGTATACGCAGATGCGCTGACACGGCCTCTCGGCTTCCGCCCGGCTCTGTCGCTCCCGCATTCACGCAAAACCCCTCGGGGGGGCATCGTGGACGGGTTCATCAAGCGCGGTGGACGACTTCCCGGAGTTAGGGAAGCGGCGGTGCGGCCATGTCCAGCCTCCGCACGCCAGCGACCAGCGTCTTGCGATAGAACAATGCATTTCGCCACGCTGTCGCGCGGCTTTGATTGCATTCTGCATTTATTTGCGTTACGTTCTGTGGCGGTGAAATCATGTAACTGTATTTACTTATTAGAGTTAGCATCAATTATGGAAGATGGGCCTGTCTGGTGCCGGAATTGCGGTGAGTGGGATGGAGGATGGCCAGGACTCCGCGAAGGAGGATGGCTGCAGAGATGCCTTCAACAAACCTCGAGCGCGGCACATTGGATGGGAGAAGCTCACCGGCCCGGCGGTTGGCGTTGCGGATCCACCCCGATCCTGTGCTCCGTTCCGTGTGCGAGCCGGTGGAGGAATTTGACACCGCTCTGGCGGACCTGGCGGAGGAAATGCTGGCCGTAATGCGAGTGAGCAACGGCATCGGGTTGGCCGCTCCGCAGGTCGGGATATCTCACCAACTGGTGGTGGCCGAGATTGCAGGCCAAGCGCTGAGCCTGGCAAACCCGCGAATTCTCGATCGGTCCGGATCCATCGAGTTGCCGGAAGGATGCCTGAGTGTGCCCGGGCAGACCCATGTGATTCGGCGGGATCGGGCGATCCGCGTCCTTGCCTACGATTTGAGGGGGCGGGAGGTTAGGATTGCGGCCAGCCGGCTGTGGGCGCGGGTGATCGAGCACGAGATCGATCATCTTCGAGGCGTATTGATCATCGACCACGCAAAGGCGGATGCTCCGGAGTGAAGAATGCCGCCGCGTCCGTTTCGATACCGCGCAGGCCATACGGATCACCCCTTGCCCTGGAGAAGACGTGCGAACCTACCTTGATTGTGTGCCGTGTTTTGTTCGCCAGGCGCTTGATTCAGCCCGCCGCTGCACGGACGCGCCGGAGATTCACGAGCGGTTGCTGCGCGAAGCGCTGGCCCTGGCCGTGAACCTGTCCTTCGACAGCCCGCCGCCGGTGATGGGCCAGCTGATCCATCGTCGGCTTCGCGAGTTGACCGGCCAGGCTGATCCGTACAGGGACGCCAAGCAGACGGCCAACGCGTTTGCCTTGCAGCTTTATCCGGCTTTGAAGCAGTTGGTCATTCGCTCCGGTGACCCGCTGGCGACGGCGGTCCGGCTTGCCATTGCGGGAAACGTAATGGACCTGGGCGTCAAGTCGGGTTTGACGGACAGCGAAATCCGTTCCGCCATTGATGAGGCCGTCGAGGGTCAGGTGAATTCCGGCGCCGTCGAGGCGTTGCGGCAATCGATCCTGTCTGCCGGGGATATTCTGTATCTGGCGGACAACGCGGGGGAAATCGTCCTCGACCGTCTGCTGATTGAGCAGATGCCGCCCGGCCGCGTGACGGTGGTGGTGAAGGGGAGCCCGATTATCAACGATGCAACGCGGGAGGATGCCGAGGCCGCGGGTCTGGGGGACATCGCCGAGATCATCGACAACGGAAGCGACGCCCCGGGCACCGTCCTGGACCTGTGCAGTCCTTCGTTCCGCGAACGGTTTGATGCCGCGGAGTTGATCCTGGCCAAGGG
This sequence comes from uncultured Phycisphaeraceae bacterium, assembly GCA_964491135.1. Lineage (GTDB taxonomy): Bacteria > Planctomycetota > Phycisphaerae > UBA1845 > UBA1845 > JAFGJQ01. The sequence goes on from CAZBFW010000078.1 coordinate 2,245, forward strand.
GCAGGGCAACTACGAAACGCTGAACGAGTGTGGACACCGCCACCTGTTTTTCCTGCTGAAGGTCAAGTGTGTCATTATCGCCCGGGATCTGCGATGCCGCCTCGGTGATATGGTCTTGCGAAAGCACGAAGTGGGTTCGCGGAATGCTGCGGCGGGTTCCGGCGATGACTTCGATCGGTAGACGGAGGCGACACAGTCATGAGGGCGGCAGCGGCCGCGAGGGAAGGAATCCGTTGGGGGACCTGAAGGGCCGCGGCCCGGCGCAGATGGATTGTACAGATGCCGGAGAAGCAGGATCAACTGACGTTTGAACCGACCGGCCGTGTGGTGTCGGTTCTGGAGGGCTCGACGATCCTGGAGGCCGCCGCCGGCGCCGGTCTGGTGCTCGAAACGCCGTGCGGTGGGGCCGGGACGTGCGGGAAGTGTCGCGTTCAGGTGACCCGCGGCGCAGGCCATCCGACCGAGGCGGATCGGCGATTCTTCTCCGAAAAGGATCTCGAAGACGGCTGGCGGCTGGCGTGTCAGAACTCCGCGTCGGACGGCATGGCGGTCCACGTTCCATTCACCTCCCTGTTCGCGGGTGGCTACCAGATCGTCGATCGCGCCGCCGTCGGCAGACCCGAAGCCGTCCGGCCCGCCGTCCGCAAGAGATACGTTGCGCTTTCGCCGCCCACGCTGACGGACGCCGCGCCCGATCTTCTTCGACTGGAGCAAGAGATCGGCCCCTTCGAGGTGGACCTGCCCGTGCTGCAGCAGGCCACCGGCCGTCTGCGGGCTCAGGGCTTTGCGGGAACGGCCGTCCTTGCGGGTCGCCGGCTGATTGACTTCGAGAGCGGCAATACTTCAAACGAATGCTTCGGCGTGGCATTCGACGTCGGAACGACCACTCTGGTCGCCTCGCTGGTGCACCTCGGCTCCGGACAGGAGCGGGCCGTCGCCTCGCGACTGAACCCGCAGGTCAGCCTCGGTGACGATGTTCTTTCGCGAATCAGGCATTCCTCTTCCTGCGCCAACGGCCTGGATGAATTACGTCGCGCCGTCATCGAAGAAGCCGGTCGGATGATCGAGACTCTCTACAGCGAAGCCGGGGTGAGCGCTCAGCACACCTACGAAATCGCCTTTGCGGGCAACACAACCATGCAGCACATCCTGTGCGGCGTGGATCCGTCGCCGTTGGGCGAGGTTCCTTTCACTCCGGCCTGCGCCCGCGGGTTGCAGTTGTCGACAAGAGACATGCGGATACCGATTCACCCGCAGGGAACGGCGTACGTGTTTCCCCTGATCGGCGGTTTCGTGGGCGGCGATACGGTCGCGGGAATGCTGGCCACCCGGTTGGATTCATCGGACGGGCCCGCGCTGATGGTGGACATCGGCACCAACGGCGAGATCGTTTTGGCGCACGACGGCCGCCTGCTGGCGGCGTCCACGGCCGCCGGTCCCGCATTTGAAGGTGCGCGGATCCGTTGCGGCATGCGCGGCACGCAGGGTGCCATCGAGAAGGTGATCCTGGACGACGACGTCCGCCTGCAGGTCATCGGGGGTTTTGCACCGATCGGCATCTGCGGCAGCGGCATGATCGACCTGCTGGCCGAACTGCTGCGGAATGACATTGTGTCCGTCGATGGGCGACTCTGCCGCCCGGAGGAATTGCCCAAGGGTCTGAGCCCATCCCTGGCCCGGCGGGTCCAGGTGGACCCAAACGGTCATACACTCTTCGTCGTGGCCGATCCTCCGGACGGGAAACCGGAAAGAGCAATTGCGATCACACAGCGTGATATTCGCGAGCTTCAGTTGGGGTGCGGCGCCATCCGGGCGGGCATTGCCATACTCCTGCGGGAAGCCGGCCTGACGGCCGCTGCCCTGAGTTCGGTCTTCATCGCCGGTGGATTCGGGAGTTTCATCCGCCGGAATCACGCCCAGCGGATCGGCCTGATCCCCGCCGAGGTGGATCACGACCGAATTCACCACGTGGGCAACACGTCGCTGGCGGGAGCGCGCCTGGCCCTTTTGTCGGTGGAGGCCCGTGAGCACGCGGAGACGCTGGCCCGGCGAACCCGGCACGTGGAGTTGTCCGTCGATGCGGAATTTCAGTCTGCCTTCGCAGACGCCATGATTTTCCCGGATCGGTAATGGACCGAGGGGGCCGGACGGCGACCGTTGGGTGCGGCCGGGCGGGAACGACCCCGGCACCATACCACGCGGGCCGTGAACGACTCCCGGGCGGTCATTTGTTGATCGTCCGGATCGTGGTCGACTCGTGGTGCGAGCGATCCGGCGCGGGGGACTGGGTGTCGTCCCACTCCGTGGACATCGAGTCCACCCACTGTTTCCGGGTCACCACATCCCCGTCGTTGAAGTGAATGAACACGTTGAGGTGCTTGTCCGGACGCTCGTAGTGCCACTGGTCCGGCAGTTGGTTGCTCGGCTCACCGAGCGTATACTCCACGTCCGTCTTGGTGGAGGTGTCCACCACGATCATCTCGTAGTGCTCGCGGGTGAGCTTGTCGGCACAGCCGCAGACCGGGACGCACAGCAGCCCCGTCAAGACCAACAGTGTCAATCCGGATTTCCTGGTCATGGTTCGCTCCTCCGTAACTCCCCGTGTGGCCCGGCACCGGGCGTTTCCCTTGGATAGACCCTCGCGGCTGCGCGGAGGTTAGGGCCGCCCGTCAGCCGCGGCCCGGCTTCTCGGCCGCAAACGGCTCGCTTGCAATCGGCACTTCCAGGATATACTCATCCGTCAGGTGCGTGCCGAGGGGCGTGTTGTACGTGACGGCCAGTACGTATTGGGGCCGCTGGGACACCACGCCTGTGTTGAGCTCAAGATGGAACTCGTACATCTGCGTTGTGGAACTCCAGTACCGCCGCTGATCCTCCTTGGTGTTCAGCAGGACCTCCCACATGGCCAGGCGGGACCCCGTCTGCAGTCCGGAGGCCGGCGTGAACTCGTACAGCTCGGCCCGGACCTGCCCGACGATGTTCACCGGGTCGCCGAGCACGTTAATCGGGCGGAGCAGCAGGGCAATGCCGTCCAGCCGGTTGTCGTCGTCAAAGCTCTCCACCCGGGTGAAAGGCATGATGCCGATTCGCTCGGGCATCAGCAGGGCGAGGGATTCCCTCGTTTGGGGATCATCCAGAGACGCGGCTTTCGGCGTGCATGCGGTGCCGGCCGCCGCAACCGACAGCAACAGGAATCGAATCCAATGTTTCAGTTTCACGGGAAAGCATCCGGATCGACGGTCGCGCCAACCAAACCCGTCGCACCGCCGGCAGTCTATTCGGCACCGTCGGACCGTGTCAAGAAAAGACTCGCCGGACACTCCCTTCGGCGAGCGATCCGATGGCTCCCGGTCGCCGCGTGTGGGCTTCTGGCCGCCGGCTGCCTCCAGCCCCCTGCGGCGGAGCGGCCGGTCCCGTTTCTGGTCGCGGTGCGCTATCCGGTGGAGCCCCTCAGCATGGCGGAGGCGGGCGATCCCGGCCACCGGCTGTCCACCGACTTCCAGCGGATTCGGGAGCTTGGTTTTAACGCTGTGCTCGCGGCACACGTAGCCGACGATCGGCGAGAGACAGTCGTGCGTGCCGCCCGGGCGCAGGCGCTCACGTTGATTCTGACGGACCCGGTCCTGCATCGCTTCTGCCGGGCGGGACCGGCGGGTGGCCGAGCGATGGACATCGAGAAACGGCTCCGGGCTGCGTCTGTGCCCGAAGGGGATGTCCTGTCTCGCGTGCTGCACATCGGTGAGATTGTCGATGACGATGGAACGGGCCGGGCGGTTCGGATTGCGGAGCAGGCGGCGCAATGTCTTCCATCACTCCCGCTTGCCGCCACCGTGCGGGCGGATTTGCCGCTGCCGGGCGACACGCTGCGACACATCACGCCGGTTGTGCGCGTATGTGAACCGGCCGACCCGACCGGAACGTTCAGCACCGCTCCTTCTCTGCCCAAACCCGGGATGATGATCATCCCGGTGTCCGGACGGAGTGACGACCTTGTCCAATCGGTCCGGACCTGGCTGGGGATGTACCACGCCGGGCTGTCCACCGGCGCCACGGAAGGTGTTATCCTGGACGCCTGGGCCGAGGTTCGCGGTCGACGGGAGGGGCTGGTCGATGCGGCAGACCGCGTGGCCGTCGCCCGTGCGGCCGCGGTCAAGCGGATTCTTCACCGGGCGTGGGCGTGGGCACCGTGTCTGAAGGGCTCGCTCATTGCCCCTCTGGACGGGTGGCGGTGCTACGACGGCAACCTGCGGGTGACGCTGTTTGTGAGGCAGCATCGCCGGTGGGCCCTGGTCTGGAACGCTTCGGCTTCCCGGTATTCGCGGAGCGAGCTGTCCCTGCCCGCGGAGGCCGGCGGCGCGGCGGTCGACCGGGCCGTGGAGGTGCCCGGGGATCCGGGGGTGGTCGGGGGCCGGGTGTTTGAGGCTCGCCGCGGGCGGATCACGATTCCCGTGGAGCTGGCACCGGGTGACGCGATGCTGGTGGAGCTTTTCGGTTCCTCGGGCGGTTCCACTCGGCCGGATTGACGCTTTGGCTCGGTTGCCCTACCCTGTAGTTCGTGTCGCGGCAGCGGCGCCCCGGCTGGCGTAACGGCACCAGGAGTCGTAACGCATGATTTTGAATAAAGTTACGCGGATTGGCGTCCTGGCGACTCTGGCCCTGGTCGGCATGATGACGGTCGGCTGCTCACAAAGTGCGCAGACTGGCGAGGACGGCCGCTTGCTGCCACAGGCCAACCCCTACGCTCGGGACATTCCCGTGCCGATGGGGTTCAAGATGGTGGAAGATGCATGCGAGGACCAGTTGACGGGGACTCGGCGGCTGTACTTGCGGCATACGTATGAGGGGCGGGCTCGCGACAAGCACGCGGTCCGGAGTTTCTACGAGGAGCAGATGCCGCGGGCCCGGTGGACCCTGGTGAGCAACCGGAATGTGAAGGGCACGTTTGCCCTCCGGTTTGAGAAGGGCGGTGAAGCCTGCACGATCACGATTCGCGACGCGGGTCGCAGCCTCAGGGCGAACACGCAGATTGAGGTGGTGGTTGTGCAGGAGGAGCGCGGCACGTCGGCTGGCGAGCCGCGGACGAGGCAATGAAGAAAGAGCGAAAGCAGGAACTGCAGACGAATGAGCTGGCGCAGATGCTGGTGGACGCGCGCCAGTACCTGTCCCGGTATGGCAACTACATGATCGGCGGCGTGGTCGTGGTGGCTGCCGTGGCCGTGCTGTTCATGTATGTGCGGCACTCCAGGTCCGCCGGTCGGACGGACGTCATCCAGCGGATCGAATCAGCCCAGTTCGTCGATGCGGAGGGACAGCCGCTGAGCGGTGCGGCCTTGACCAACACGATCCAGATCCTCGAGCGGGTGGCGGAAGAGAACAAGGAGCCCGACCTGACCCGGCGAGCCCTGATGCAACTGTCCAGCGGCGTGCTGGCCCTGGCGTTGAACGATCCCCAGAGCATGACTCCGGAATCGCTTCAGGCCGCGGAAGGGGCCTGCAAGCGGCTGATCCGTGACTATGGCAATGAGACCATCGCCGTGGGGACGGCGTTGCTGCAGTTGGCCACCATCGAGGGAAACCGATTCGTACTGGATGGAGATCCAAGCCGCAAGAACAAGGCTCGGGAGTATCTGGAGCAGATTACCCGGAACGAGCAGAATCTCTTCACCGCCACACCGTACATGCAGCGTGCCCTGGCGGCATTGAACGAACTGGATCACGCATTCCAGCCGGTGAAAATGGCAGCGGCGCCGCCGCCAACACCTCCTCAGGCCGCAATCACGCCTACGCCGGACGGCGCCTCCCCGGAGGTCGTGGCCGAGCCCGTCATGACGCCGGGACCCGCCTCCGACGAACCGCCTGCGGGGCCCGCCCCCGTCGAGGGGACGTCCGAAGCAGAACCCGAGCCGTCGGAGTAGGGTCGGCAGTCGCCTGAGGTGTGGTTTTCTTGCCCGCGAGGGAAGGTCTGTTCCCGGGGCCGGTGCGCGCCGGTCAACCGGCGGCCGCGCATTTCGCGGACGCATCGCCGAACGGCAGTCCGTTCTGCTCCGGCCGGAACTCCGGAACCAGCGACTTGAGGCGTGCCACGATTTCCGGGTGAGAAGCGTCGTCTGCAATGGCCACCAGCGATCGGATTCCCGCACAAAGCCGGTCCCAGTCTTCGGGCCGGTGACGCCAGATGCCGATCTTTGGGTGCTTGGTGAGGCTGACGTCTTCGCCGGCGATCGAGAGTTCTTCGAAGAGCTTCTCCCCCGGGCGCATTCCCGTGAACACGATGTCGATGTCCACGTTTGCACGCAGGCCGGAAAGCTGAATCATGTCACGCGCCAGGTCCACGATCTTCACCGGCTCGCCCATGTCCAGCACGAAGATCTCTCCACCCCGACCCATCGCTCCCGCCTCCAGCACGAGTTGGGCCGCTTCGGGGATGGTCATAAAGTATCGCTTCATCTCCGGATGCGTGACGGTGACCGGTCCCCCTTCCTCGATCTGCCGCCGGAAGATGGGCACCACACTCCCGCTGCTGCCCAGCACGTTGCCGAACCGCACGGTCACGAACTGCGTGGAGGTGCGCGCGCTGAGCTGCTGCACGTACAGCTCAGCCACTCTCTTGCTGCAGCCCATGACGCTGGTGGGGTTGACGGCCTTGTCCGTGGAGATCATCACCATCTTGGCGATGCCCGCGGCCACGGCCGCGTCCGCCACCGTTTGTGTCCCCACCACGTTGTTCTTGATCGCTTCTCCCGGGTTCAACTCCATCATGGGGACGTGCTTGTGGGCGGCGGCGTGAAACACCGCAGACGGTTCGTGCGCGGCAAAAAGCCGGTCCAGCCGTTCGCGGTCGCAGATGTCCGCCACGCAAGGGACGATGTCGAGGTCCGGGAAGCTCGCTCGAAGCTCCCGATCGATCTCGAACAGACCGTTCTCCGCCTGTTCGATCAACAGCAGGCGCTGCGGACCGAACCGGGCAATCTGCCGGCACATTTCCGAGCCGATGCTGCCGCCCGCTCCCGTGACCGCGACCCGCTTTCCCGCCAGCTCGCGGCCGATCGCCTGCGCGTCCAACTGCACGGGATCCCGACCGAGCAGGTCCTCGATGCTCACGGTTCGGATCTGGCTGACTTCGACGCGACCCTCGATCAGGTCGCTGACGGAGGGGATGGTGCGAAACGTGATGCTGGCGCCCTGGCACGACTCGACGATCCGCCGGATTTCCTTCGGCGGGGCGCCCGGCAGGGCGATCAGGATCTCCTCCACCTCCTCCTCCTCCGCGATCCGGGACAGGTCCGCGATGGTCCCCAGAATCTCCACGCCGTGAATCCGGTTGTGCAGCCGCGACGTGTCGTCGTCCAGGAAACCGACCAGCTCGTGCCGTTCGCCGGAGGTGAGAATCTCCCGCGCGACAGTCTCACCCGCCCGACCCGCTCCGATCACCAGCATGCGCCGGCGACCCTCTTCCGACCCTCGACGCATCTCCTCGTGATACAGTCGCCACACCACTCGCGTCACCGAAACCAAACCGATGGTGGCCACGAGGTCGGACAGAAACACGGCTGCCTGCCGGAACCCCAGCCCGGACGCCTCGATCAGCCTCTCCGCAACGCCGGGCCGAAACATGGCCATGCCGAAGTAGGAGAGCATGAACAGGAACGAGCCGGCGTACGCCGCTGAGATCACACCCAGCAAGTCGCGCAGACCCACGTATCGCCACGACCGCCGGTACTGCTGGAACAGCGCGAAGACGATCAGCTTGATGGGGACGGCCATCGCGGCCATGGGCAGATACAGGTAGAGCAGCCAGCCGCCTCGAGTGATGACCCGGGCATCGTCAGGTGAGTAGAGCGCCTCCGGGAGCACCTGGTGAAAGTTGTAGGCCAGGCCGAAGGCCATCAGCAGGGCCAGGGCGAACAGGAACCCGTGGGCAAACACAGAGATGACCGTCCGATGTCGGGCAATGAAGGTCACCTTGTGGTCGAGCGAGCCACCTTCGCCATCCTGGGCGGGCTGAACTGAGCTTTCCTTGGTCATGGCGTGACGTCCATCACTATCCCCTCTTGCCGCGGGTCGAACCGCCCGCTCGGGCTTGCGTCATTACACACGTTCTGCCGCCTCCCGACAAGTGGAAGGGGAGCGGGTCGGCACCGGCCCTCGTGGGCCGACGTGCGACTGTGGAACCCATCCCCCTGCGGCACTGGCCGCCACACCTTCGGCTCCGTGTTTCTTTCTTCGTCAGTTCGCGTCGCGGCAAACAGTGCCGCGCCGGTTTGCCGAGAACCCGGGTCAGCCCTGTCGCCGCATGGATGCGTGGCAAACTGGCCCTGCCGACGTACAGCCTGCATAATGCTCCGGCGTGGTTTTTCCGCCCCCGTCCGATAAGGGCGTTTCTCATGGATGTAACAGCTCAATCAGCGACGCCCTCCCTGCGACCGTCGGCGGTCGCCAGGCCGGCGGTCCTGCTGGGCGTTTTCCTGGCACTGGCCGCCTTTCTGCGTATCTGGGATCTCGGGACCCGCAGTCTCTGGCTGGATGAGGCGTTCAGCGTCCTCTACGCCCAGTTGGATTGGCAGGACG
>CAZBFW010000079.1:0-651 GCA_964491135.1 uncultured Phycisphaeraceae bacterium
TCAACTTCGACCCGTTCGAGCCGGCCATCACGTTCTGCTCGCCGGATGACTTCTCGGTGGAGGTCGCCAGCGCGATTGGCCGGTATTACACGCAGGGGATGCCCGAGAACTTCAACGCCCTCAAAGAACTCATCCTGACCCGCGACGAATTCCTGCAGCAGGCTGATATTGTCGAAGAAGAGCGTCAGAAGCTGTTGGGCTTCGCCCTGGATCATTTCCGCGGTGGGATGCTGTTTTTCTATTACGGCGGAACGGACCTGGTCTCCCACATGTTCTGGGGCGTGCGTGACCCGGAACACCCCGGCGTCACCGACGAGGAGCGGGTGAAATACGCGGAAACAGTTGAGCACTACTACATCGATGCGGACATCATGCTCGGCCGCACGCTCGACTGGGCGGCCGAGAATGCACCGGACGCCATCATTGTGGCGATCAGCGACCACGGCTTCGAAACCTTCTCCCGCGGCCTCAACGTCAACAACTGGCTCCAGGAGCACGGGTTCGCAAAGATGGGGCCGTTTCGCCCCTCTGAGCCGCTCAACATCGACTGGGCCGAAAGCCGGGCATACGCCTTGGGCATCAATGGCATCTACGTGAACCTGGCGGGCCGGGAGAGCCGGGGCATTGTCAAACCCGAAGACAAGCAGGCCC
>CAZBFW010000079.1:661-10753 GCA_964491135.1 uncultured Phycisphaeraceae bacterium
GACCTGGTCTCGCACATGTTCTGGGGCGTGCGCGACCCGGAGCACCCGGGCGTGACGGACGACGAGCGGGCGAAGTACGCCGCAACCGTTGAGCACTACTACATTGATGCCGACGTCATGCTTGGCCGCACGCTCGACTGGGCGGCCGAGAATGCGCCGGACTCCATCATCGTGGCGATCAGCGACCACGGCTTCGAATCCTTCGCCCGCGGCCTGAACGTCAACAACTGGCTTCAGGAGCACGGCTTCGCGAAGATGGGACCGTCTCGCCCGTCCGGAGCCCTCGACATCGACTGGTCCGAGTCCCGGGCCTACGCCATGGGCATCAACGGCATATACGTAAACCTTGCGGGGCGGGAGAGCCAGGGCATCGTCAAGCCTGAAGACAAGCAGGCCCTGCTGGACGAGATCACGCGTGAGCTGCTGGATGAGGTCGACCCCAAGACGGGCCGGCACATCGTCGACACGGTGTACCAGTCGGATCGGGTCTACAGCGGCCCGTATGTCAAGACGCTGGCGCCGGACCTGCAGGTGGGCTACGCTCGCGGCTACCGGGCGAGCTGGGCCACGGGGCTGGCCTCCTTCGGAGACTCCGTCGTGGAGGACAACATGGATCCGTGGGGCGCCGACCACTGCATCGCGACGCACCTGGTGCCCGGCATTATTGTGTGCAATCGCCCGCTGACCGCGCAGGAACCCGGGCTGATCGATATGGCGCCGACCATCCTCCGCCGGTTCGGCATCACGCCGCCGACCACCTTGGAAGGCCGGGACGTGTTCGAATAAGGATCGTGCCCGGCCCCGCCGCGGTGCTGTCGGCCGGGCCGGAAGGGAGTGCTCCAAGTGGCCAAGATCAAAATCGACGACGCCCTGTATGACCGTGTCAAGCGGGTGGCCGACACTGCCGGCTACGCCTCGCCGGAAGAGTTCATCACCTATGTGATCGAACGCGAGCTGGACAAGATCGCTCCGGACAACGTCAGCGACCAGGAGGTGATGGAGCGGCTCCGCGGACTGGGCTACATCGAGTGAAGAGCCGTTTCGCGCCGGTGGGAAGCGCATGGGAGTTCTCAACAGCATCCTGACCGCCCTGTTCGACACGGTGTACGCCGTGCTCGGGCTGGGACCGCGCTGGCTGTCGCTGACGATCCTTTCCGGCGTCGTCGGCGTGATCGCCCTGATCGTCGTCCGGTACTGTTCCAACCAGGCCGCCATCGGCCGCGTGAAGGACGACATCAAGGCCAACATGCTGAGCCTGAAACTCTTCAAGGACGAGCTGCGGGTGGTGCTGAGAGCTCAGGCCCGGCTGGTCTGGGCCGGGCTGCGGATGCAGTACTACATGCTGCCGCCGCTGCTGGTCATGTTCATCCCGTTCGTGCTCGTCGCGGCCCAGATGGGCCTGCGATACCAGTGGCGACCCGTCGAAACCAACGAACCGACGGACCTGACCGTTCTGCTTCGCCCGGACGCGCCGGACTCCGCGATGAGCTGGATTCTGGAGACACCGGCCACTGTCGAGGCCGCCCCGTCCGCCCAGGGCGTTCGGATCAACGCTGACAGAAAGGCGGTGGTCTGGAATCTCACGGGGAGAAAGGCCGGTCGATACGTTCTCACGCTGCGAAACGGCAGTGAATCGGTCACAAAGGAGTTTGTGGTGGGCAGAGACCAGGATCGTGTGAGCCCCATGCGGCCCGGCCCGAGCCTGCTGGACCGCATTCTCTACCCTGCCGAGCGCCCGTTCGGCTCAGACTCCGTCATCGAGTCGATCGCCGTCACGTATCCCCCCCGCGATTCGTGGTTCGACGGCGCCGACTGGTGGATCGTCTGGTTCCTGGTGGTCTCCATCGTGATTGCCCTGCTGCTCAAGCCGGTCTTCGGCGTGAAGCTGTGAGCCGACGGGGTCGATTGCGCTCTGCGTCGTGCGTGCCCGCGCCTCGTTGTGCACCATCCCCGCCCGATCGGCCGGAATCCAGCCCGTCTTGCCGTCGGCCAGCTCGATGAGCAGCCAGTCTCCGCGGGATTCGAGCACGGTGAACTCCGTCCCCTCGTGCAGCGGCTGCTGGAACTTCGGATCATACGTTTCGCTGTCTCCCTTACGCACGATCACCTCATCCGCCAGCACCACGCCCGCCTGCTTTCGCCCCTCCACCTGCCAATCCACGAGCACGGAGATTCCCAGACCGACCCACGCCGCCGCCAGCACGCCGGCGAGCGCTCGCACGGGAAGCCGCGGAGCGTACAGGCGCAGAATCAGAACCAGCCAGAACAGCACATAGCAGACCAGACCTGCCGCGAATCGAGTCCGCAAGGAGGTCTGGTAGTGCAGGAAAAACAGCGTCCGGACAAACTCGCTGCTGCCGCGCGGCGGAATCTGCGTGCGGCACAGCTCGCGGGCGACGCGCAGGTTCTCCTGAAGACGCCGATCACCCGGGATCAGCTCCTGTGCACGCCGGTAGTTCAGGATGGCTGCGCCCAGCCGGCCCCGCTGAAGCTCGGCGTTGCCCAGGTTGTAGAACAGCCGGCCATTCCGCACGCCGGCATCCACCAGGGCCTCGTACCGGCTCACCGCCTCCGCGAATGCCTCGCTCGCACCGGCCGGGTCCGAACGCTCCAGTTCCTTGCCCCGGTTGAACGCCGTGGAGGCCTCCGCCAGAAGCCGTTCCTTCTGGTCGTGGGTCAGGGTCTGCGCGCGGGCCGCGCCCGCCGCGAATGCCGCGACCGCCGCCGCCACCAGAACCAGCCCGGTGCGGCCGTTCAGAAAGATTGTCGTTCCAGCTCTCGAATGCATTCCTGTGCCCTGGCCACCAGGGAATCACCCGCGTCCACGCCGCGGCCCGCGTAGCGAGCGTCGTCACAGCACCGCAGCAACGCATCCACGCGCTCGGCCACGTCCGGCCGGACGCCCTTATGGCGCATCGCCTCGATGGCGTCCGCCCGCGTCAGACCGGCCGTGGGGAGATTGCAGCGATCGGCCACGTACCCGATCAACGCACCGGCCACCGCATCCGCCGCATCGGCACCGGCGCCGTCGCGTGCCGATGCCAACGCGCGGGACGCATTCCGGCGGGCCGATCGGCGTCGGGCGTACGATCGGTCCGTCCGCAGCCGTTCCTTCCGCCGCCGGCCTGCCCACAGCACGCCAAACAACAGGGGCGGCGCCGCCGCCACCACCAGGGAAGTCACCTTCGGTGCAAACGACTGATCCGCCAGCAACTCCGCGCTGCCGTAGTAATTCGCAACGATCCCCCCGCTCAACTCCGTCAGGTGAGTAGGTGCCGCGAGACCCGGCCGGGCCTCCACGACTTCCGACACCGCCATCCGCTGGGCCGGCTCCACCTTGAGCGGAATCGGCCGGCTTTGCACGACGACGAACTGCTCCGCCTTCGTGTCGAAATAGGCAAACGGAATGGGGGGGATCTCCGTCACGGATTCCGATTTCGCCCGAATGCTCTGCGTGAAGACCTTCGAATTGCCCTGCACCGAGCCGGCCAACACCTCGTCCGGAACCTGGAAATCGGCCGTCAACTCGGACACTTCGGCCAGGGCCGGCGCCTGCAACAGGTCCAGCCGCCCCTGGCCGCGCAGGGTCATGGTCAGCGTGATCGGGTCCCCCACCCGTACCTCGGTCGGCTTGGCGGTCACGCTCAGTGCGTACGGCTCCACCGCGCCTCGGAAAAACGCCGGCTGGCCGTCGGTCGGGATGGCCTTCACCTCAATGGGCGGAATGGCGGGCGATGCCTGGACCGGCCGAGCATCCGCCAAGCGAAGCTGGTCCTCAAAGAGACTGCGCTCCCGACGCAATCCGACCGGGTACGTCACCACGACGCGCACGTCGCCGACGTCCAGCAGTCCGGGGCGCTCCGGCCAGACCGTGGTGCGAACCTCGTAGAGATAGTACCCGCGGTTGGAGTCCTCGGAATCGGCGCGCAACACTTCCCGGCCTCGAGGACGGACGCGCCGGCGGAGCATGTCGGCCAGCGAGTCCGCGAACACACCCCACCGGCTGTTCTCCTCATTGACGAGCGACCACATGTCGTCCTCGTCCAACCGGACCCCAAGCCCCTGGTCCGTATAGGGCCGAATCCACATCTTGAGGACGAGTTCCAGGCTTTCTCCCACGTAGAGGGAGTCCCGAGCCCCTTCCACCTCCACGAACAGCAGGTCGCCCGTTTCCGACTTGACGGCCACAAGGTCGAAGGGGTCCGTCTTTCGGATCTGGCCATCCATTTTCACGGAGAAGGGTGGAATGCGAATCGTGCCCACCCGCTCCGGCGTGACGGCGTACACGTACGTGACCGTCTTCTCCTGCGACATCTGCCCGTTGATGATGGTTGTGCGGGAACTGGTCTGCGGCCCGGCAACCAGGCGAATGTCGGCCCCGTCCACCTCGGGCGGCTCCGGCAACTCGTCCGCCTCTGCGTCGCGTATGGTCACCTGCACGCGCACCGGCTGGCCCACGTACGCCTCCCGGCTGGAGACCTGGACGGTCACGTCGCCGGCGCGGGCGACGCCCGCGACTGCGAGTGCAAAGGCCGTTCCCAGAAACCAACCTGGCTGCATACGCCTCATCACCAATCCTTGTCCACCGGCGGGCGGCCAATCATCTGTCGCCGCCGGACTTCGTCGCGCCGCTCCCGCTCGCGGTCCCGAACCGCCTGAAGAAGCCGGGCCGCTTCTTCCCGAGTCATCTTCCGCATTTCCTGCGGCTGGGGTTTGTCCGCCTGTTGCTGTTGCTCTTGTTTTTCTTGCGGGTTGGCCGACTCCAGTTCGCCGTCCTGCGGCTGCGACTGCTGCTCCTGCTTCGATTGCTCCTGTTCACCACCCTGCTGCTGCTGTTGCTGCTGCGACTGCTGCTGTTGTTGTTGCCCGTCCTGCTCCTGCTGCTGCTGATCCTGGCCCTCGGACGGCTGGCTGCACTGCGACGGCTGCGACGTAGGCGGTTCCTCCTGCTTCTGCTTCTCCTCTTCCTGCTTCTTTTTGTCCAGCAGGTCCTTGATCAACAGGTAGGCGGTTTCGATGTTCGCCCGGGCGTCCTGGTCGTCCGGATCGAGTTCCAGCGCGTCGCGATAGTAATCAATGGCTCGCCGGAGCTCTTCGATCGCCCCGGCGTAGTCCGTGAGTTTCTGAAGCGCCTGCGAATACGCACAATTGCCCAGGTTGAACTTCGCCTTCTGCTCCAGGGCAAGGTCACGCGTGGACAGGGCCGACGCGAAGGCCGCTTTCGCCTCATCAAAGCTGCCCAGGCGATACAGCGCCACGCCGCGGTTGTACGCCAGTTCCGACGATTCCGGGAAGCTCACCTCCGCATCTCGAAATCCTTCCAGCGCCTTCTCATACTCTCCCGCCTTCAGCGCCGCCATCGACGCATCCACCTTCTTGCGCGCATCCGCCTCCGTTTGCCCCCGCGCCGGCATCGCCGCCGCCATCACCGCCAGTACAGCAATCCATCGCCTCATCGTCGCAACGCCCATTCGCAGTTCCCCGTCAAACCACCTTCCGTGTCGCCCGCCGCTCCGCGATCAGCGTTTCCAGCATCAGCAGCGCCAGCGCCGCTCCCGCAAACCACATGAACCGCGGGATCAACACCTGCTTCTGCGTAACTTCCATCTCCCGCTCCCGGACTTTTGCATCGATCACCCGGTAGATCTCCCGGAAATCAATGTCCCGCGTGGCCGCCCCGAAATACGCGCCGCCGGCTACCGCCGCCATCTCCTCCAGGTCCTTCGCGTTCATCTTGGACCAGACTTCCTGCCCGTCGTGCACCAAGTACTGCCGCCCCTCCGCGCCGGCCGGAATGCGGGCACCCTTTCGAGGGTCACCCAGCCCGACCGTGAACACGCGAATGCCCTGCTTCTCATACGCCGACTGGGCCGCCTCCACCGGGTAGCTTTCGTGGTCTTCGCCGTCCGTGATGACCAGGATGGCCTTGTGCTCCTTGATGCGGTCCACGAAGCTGTCCGCCGCCAGCCGGACCGCGTCGCCGATCAGCGTTCCGCCCCGCGGGGCGCTTTTCACGTCCACCTCGTCCAGCACCATGCGAAACGCGCCGTAGTTGATGGTCAGCGGGCACGCCAGCGACGGCGCCCCGGCAAACGTCACGAGTCCGATCCGGTCGCCCGGCAAAAACTCCACCAGGTCCTTCAACTCCTCCTTCGCGCGTTCCAGGCGGCTGGGGGCGATGTCCTCAGCCAGCATCGAGCGTGACACGTCCAGCACCACCATCAGGTCGATGCCCTTGCGAGGCAGGGTCTTGTATTCCTGCCCCCAACGCGGACCCGTGGCGGCCACCGCCAGCAGGGCCGCCGCCGCCAGCACCAGCACCGCCTTGAGCCGCTGCCGGCCCGGGCTCACATGCGGCATCAGGTGCCCCAACAGATTCACGCTGGCAAACCGCCGCAGGGCCTGCGATTTGCGGGCAAACCCATACGCGAACACCAGCCCCAGCACAGGCACCAGCCAGAGCAGGTGAAGCAGCTCGCGATATTCAAACGTCTCCGACACCGTCTCGGATCCCTTGTTTCGCCAGGGCCCTACGGCACCCGCCGGAACACCGTGTTGGCCAGGAGCACTTCCAGGCCCAGCAGGCCGAACGCCATCAACAGCAGCGATGGCAATCGCACCTTGCCCAGTGTGATCGGCGCCGTCGCCAGGTCGCGCCGGGCCGCATACCGCTTCTCCTCCACCTTCACCCGCTCCAACTGGTCGATCTGGGCGTAGATCTCTTTGAGCGAATCCGTATCCGTCGCCCGGAAGTACTGGCCGCCGGTGGTCTTGGCGATCTCCTTCAGAGTATCCTCGTCAATATTCACCGGCTGCGCGACCAGCCGCTCCCGGCCGAACATGTCCACGGTCGGGAACGGGGCCATGCCCTTGGTGCCGGCTCCGATCGTGTAAATCTTGATGCCGAACGCCGCGGCCATCTCCGCCGCCTGCTGCGGAGATATCTCGCCGCGGTTGTTCTCGCCATCCGTCAGCAGCACCATGATCTTGCTTTTGATCCTGGCCGCCTCCATCCGGCTCTGGCGCCGCTCCAGGTCTCGGAGCTTTTCCACGGCCAGTGCAATCGCGTCGCCGATGGCCGTCCCGTCCTCCTCACGACCTTCCCGCCGAGCGTCGACAATCTCCGTCTGCTGCAGCGTGTCCAGCAGGTACGCATGATCCAGCGTCAGTGGACACCGGCTGTCCGCGAACCCGGCGAACACGATCATCCCGACCAGGTCATCATCCCGGCCGCGCAGCTCGTCCTTGTCGCCCTCCACAAACTCCCGCACCACGCGTTTCACGGCGTCCAGCCGGTTCACGCGCTTGCCATTGATGCTGAAATCCATCGCCATCATGCTGCCCGATCGGTCCACCAGCAGTTGAATGGCGATGCCCTCCGAGAAGATCCGGGCCTGCTCATCCTCCGCCTGCGGCCGGGCCAGGCTGACCGCAAGCAGCACCACCACCAGCGATCGCAGCAACGGCACGAGGAAACGCAGCCGGGCACGCAGGCTCCCTCTCGACCCGCGCAGCAGGGCCAGCGACGAGAAACGAACGGACGCCTGGCTGCCCCGCCGCCACCACCGCCACCAGATCACAGGCACCAGCAGCAACAGCAGCAGGAACCACGGCGCGCCGAACAGCTCCCGGATGTCGGACCACCAGGTCATGCCGCCGTCTCCTGCACCGCCTGCAGCGATTGCTCCTCCACGTCCGGCTGGCGCGTCTGCTCCACGAAGTCGCGGGCCGAATTAAACGCCCGCTCGATCTCCTCACTCATTGGCTGGTACCGGGCGTACTTGACCAGGTCGCACGCCTGCAGAAACTCGGCCAGCAGCGCCTTATGTGCAGGCCGCAGCCGCGGGCTGTCGTGCGCCGCCTGCAGGAACTCCTCCGTCGTCTGCTCCGCTGCCATCAGGCCGAACCGCTTCTCGATGTAGATCCGCGTGATCTCGCTGAGTCGGTAGAAGAACTCCCGCACCAGCCCCTGTTCGATCCACTGCTCGTCCAGCAGTGCACGAAGCTGGTCGAACGCCCAATCGTGCGGCGCCTCGGGCCGCAGGGCCCGCCGCCGGGCCCGACGAACAAACCAGACCGCGGCGAAAACACCGACAGCCAGAGCCGCGGCCCCCAGCCCGGTCCACTTCGCGATGGCCTTCCACCGCTCGGCCGACCAGGGCGGCACCGGCAGCGGCACCGCACCTTTGATGTCGCGAAACTGCTTGGGGTCCGCGTCCCCTTCGACGAGCGACCGGACTTCGATGGGAATCGCCTCCGTGCTCAGCGTGCCGTCGATCGGCTCGGCCGACGGGTCGTCGGCCGCCTTGCGCGCGTCGCGAAACTGCACGGACATGGCCGGCACGCTGTATTGGCCGGAGAGGAAGATGTCCAGGTCGTACTGCTGCTCCCACCGGGGCTTCGCCGCATCCGGCTGCGGCTTGGACTCCGTGAACCGGCGAATCTGAAACTCACCCAGGTTTTCCCCGAACTGCGGCAGCGTCACCTCCACGCCCGGTTCCGCCTCCACCGCCAGGGTCAGGGTGACTGACTCCGCGATGCTCACCTTGTCCTTGTCGCACGTGACGGTCAGCTTTACCGGCCCGCGCTCGGCCTCCCGCGTCACCGGCTTGGCCGCGTCGGCCGGGGCCGTCTCTTCCTTCGAGTTCTCCCCGCAGCCGCCGAGCAGACAGAGGATCACCGCCAGCGCCCCAATCCATGTGAGGCCCGCGTCCCCGCGCCGGAGGGCTGCATGTCCCGATTGTCCGATCCGCCCCGTCACGGCGACTTGGCCTCCGGTTTCGCAGCTGACCCACCCAAGGTGAAGGCCTCTGGGTACACCTTGACCCCCGCGGACTTCATCAGTTCCGCGATGTACTGTTCGCTCACCTCCTGGCGCCGGGCCAGTCGCGTGTCATACTCCACGCGGTCCCGGACCTCATCCAGGGATCGTTCCTTCCGAGCCGTCCGATCGAGCACCTTGATCACCTCCCACCCTGCCGCGCTGCGATAGGGCTCTGCCAGTGCGTCACCCGGGGCGGCCGCCCAGATGCGACCGTGCAACTCCGCGTCCGACCCGATTCCGGGCACGAGGTCGCCCTGCTCGGACACCGGGCGGGGCAGTTCGCCGCCCTTGTCGCGTGTCTGGGCGTCACTTGAGTTCGCGCGGGCCAGCTCCGCAAACTCCTCGCCCGCGCGGGCCCGCTCCAGAAGGGCCTGGGCCTCCTCCTGCGTGCCGCAGAGGATTCTCGCCACGCGGGTCGTGGCCGGTTCCGCGTAGCGGTCCTTGTTCGCCTCGTAATACCGCCGGATGTCCGCCTCCGTCACCGTCGCCCGCTTGCTGATCTCCTCACCGATCAGCGTGTCCGCCAGCATCGCGTCGGCGGTGGCCACCAGCCGCTCGCGGAACCCCTCCGATTCTTCGAGGTTCTGCTTGCGGGCCTCATTCGCGATCACCCGCGTCATCACGATCTGCTGCAGATGCCGGGCCTTGGCCTGGGGGTCCGCCAGACGCTCATACGCACGCTGCCGGGCGGCATCAGCCTCCTCGGGCGTGAGGCCCCACTGCGATCGGACGGCCAACTCCACCTGCGCGGCCACGATCCGATCGAAATCCGCCACCGTGATCTTGTCGCCGCCGATCTCCGCCACCACCTGCCGGCCGGCCAGGTTCGCATCGCCCGAGTCCGGCGACGCGCGTTCCGCCATCTCGCGGGACAGGTCACCGTACTGCCCCAGTGCCCGGAAGCACTCCCGCACTCGCACGGTGATGGTGCGGGACAGGTCCTCATCCTGCACGCCCTGCCGCTCCAGCAACTTCTCCGCCCGGTAGTACTCGTGGATGGCCCCGTCGTAGTCGGCGGAATCCTGCTTCAGCTTGCCGATCTGCAGCATCACCTTGGCCGCTTCCGAGCCGGTGAGGGCCGCTTCCTGCAGGTACGCCTCCCACGCCGAGACGGCCGCCTGCGGCAGGTTCTTGTCCTCGAGCCTCAAGGCGAGGGTCCGCTGGTCGTCCGGCGTCAGCAATCGGTAGGATGCGGGCCAGGCCGGCCGGTTCTGCTTCGGGAGCGTCATCACGACGATCACCTGGAGTACCAAGAGCGTAAGCACCAG
>CAZBFW010000080.1:0-2149 GCA_964491135.1 uncultured Phycisphaeraceae bacterium
GATTTTCTGGCCGCCCCATGGCAGGCAGACCTGGACAACGAACTCAACAGCCTGGCCATGCGCATTCAGTTGCTAGACCTGTCGGCCACCGGCGGCCTGCGCGGCAAGGTGGATCGCGCTATCTTGGCCGACGAAGGCTTCAGCGTGACGTACGAACTGAACGGCCGGACCACGCTGCCCAGCCGGTCGGACCAGCAGTTGATCCAGATCGCGTCGCTGCCGATGAAGGCGGACTTCTACAAGCTGGCCACGCCGCTACTGACGGACTACGTGTACGAGGAAGCGTCGCTCGCCAACCAGGGCGAGCAGGTGCTGCTGGCCGGTCCGGTGTCGGCGTTTATGGAAGGCCAGTTCGTCGGGCAGGGGCAGTTGCCGACGGTCGCCGTGGGTGAGCCGTTCGTGCTGGGCTTCGGGATCGACTCCACGCTGCGGGCCTCGCGGGAGTTGGTGGAGAAGGCAGAAAACATCCAGGGCGGCAATCGGGAAGTCACGTTCACGTACCGGCTGGCCGTGGAGAACTTCGGCAGCCGGCCCGCGAAGGTCCGAGTGATCGACCGGCTGCCCGTCTCCCGTGGGTCGGACATCAAGGTGACGCTGCTCACCGGCGAGGACACGCTCAGCACCGACGAGACGTACCGCCGCGAGCTGCGGGGCAACGGCATTCTCCGGTGGGACCTGGACGTGCCGGCCCAGACCTTCGGCCTGTCCGCCGCGTCACAGGAGTACAAGTTCCAGATCGCCTACGACAAGCAGATGACGGTGACCGGGGTGTGAGACGGAATTGCGAATTGCGAAGGAGTGAAAGCGCAGGCGACCGGGCCTCGCGATGCGTGGGTCTGGTCGCCTGCGTCTGTTAAGCTCGTTCCGTTGAAAAAGTCGCGGGGCCAAGGCAAGATGATCGCCCTTGGGTTGTGGCTGGGAGGTCTGACATGCGGCAGAGGTACGAATACAAGTTCGTTCGCCTGGGGCAGGGCTGGCTCAGCGCGCGAGGTGAAGCGAAGCGAGAGTATCAGCAGGTGGTACATGAGCATGCCCGCGAAGGCTGGAGGCTTGTGCAGGTTTTTGCCCCCGGAATCGGGGCATACGGCGCGGCGCGGTACTTCGAAGCTATCTTTGAACGGGAAATCGAACAGTGAGCATCGGCAGCCCAGCGATCCCGCTCCGTCTTCATTGGCACCAGAGGGTCCTCCTTGGGCCTCCGAAACGGGCAAAATCCCACCTAATCAGCCTGTAACGAGTTGACATTTCGGGCAAAATCGGGCATACTCCGTCTCAAAACCAGGCAAATTTCCACGATCGGGCGGTTTTCGTGTCGCGCGGAGGAAGCATGTTAGCCAGGCAGCGTCACCAGGAGATTCTCAACCGGGTCGGTCGCGCGGGGGCGGTCCGGGTCGCGGAGCTTGCCCAATGGCTGAACGTGGCGGAAGAGACCATCCGGCGTGATCTGGAAAAGCTCGACGGCGAGGGGAAGCTGATTCGCACGCACGGCGGCGCGATGCCGTTGCCGGAGGATCGCCGGGAGGTGCCGTTCGACGTCAGGCGAAGCAAGCATTCTGCGGAGAAGGAATCCATCGGCGCGGCCGCTGCTCGCCTCGTAAGCGAGGGCGACATCATCGCCCTGGACGCCAGCTCGACGGTGTACTGCCTGGCCCGGGCCCTGCCGGACTGTCCGCTGACGGTCCTGACCAACTCGATGGAAGTGGCCACGCTGCTGATGTCGCGGCCGCGCATCCAGGTGGTTTCCACGGGCGGCATGTTGGACGTGGCGTCGCAGTCGTTCGTGGGCTCTTTTGCGGAAGAAGCCCTGTCGCGGCTTCACATCGGCAAGCTTTTTCTGTCGAGCAAGGGTGTGGATCTTGGCCGCGGCTTGAGCGAAGCGGCCGACGAACACGCCCGCCTGAAACGCCGGATGTTGGACCTGGCGGACGAGACGTATCTGCTGGCCGATCACAGCAAGTTCGGTGTCAAATCGGTGGTGTTCTTTGCGGACCTGAAGGACGTGGACGTGGTGATCACGGACCGGGGCGTCGATCAGGCGATGCTTCCCGAACTGGATCGGCGTCACGGACGGACTGAGAGCGCCGAGTGACCATCGTCGCCGCACGGGGAGCGGCGGGAGCGAGGAAAATCCATGAAAACACATCGTGCC
>CAZBFW010000080.1:2159-10693 GCA_964491135.1 uncultured Phycisphaeraceae bacterium
CCCCCCCCCCCCCACTTATTACATTCCACGGCGCCCACCCAGATAACCACCCTAGCCTACACTCTTTCCCTACACGACGCTCTTCCGATCTGGGAGCGGCGGGAGCGAGGAAAATCCATGAAAACACATCGTGCCCGCACGCACAGGAAGGTTCTGCTGATGGCTGGAATCACAATGGCGGCAGCCGGCGCCGCGCTGGGGGCGGCGGGGCCGCCAGAGAGCCTGCGGTGCGAGTATCTGACGAATCCGCTGGGGATCGATGCGCCGCAGCCGCGATTGTCGTGGGAGGTGAACGACTCGCGGCGAGGAGCGATGCAGTCGGCCTACCAGATTGTCGCCACGTCGGGCGAAGAGACGATCTGGGATTCGGGCCGGGTGGAATCGGGTCGATCCATCCAGGTGCCGTACGCGGGAAAAGCACTGGTCTCGGGCCAGGCTTGCCAGTGGCGGGTACGCACGTGGGATTCGCAGGGCGAAGCCTCGCCCTGGAGCGAGCCGGCCACCTGGAGCATGGGTCTGCTGGAGCCGTCAGACTGGAAGGGCAAGTGGATCGGCGCCGCGGTCGAGCCTCCGGCAAGTGACGAGGCGAAGCCGGACCCGGAGGCACGGCCCCTGCCCGCCCGAATGCTGCGGCGGGCGTTTGACGTGCCGGGCGAGGTGCGGCGGGCGACCGCGTACATCTGCGGGCTGGGCTACTACGAGTTGTACGTCAACGGCCGGCGCATCGGTGATCACGTACTGGACCCGGTGCTGACGGATTACTCCCGGCGGTGCCTGTACGTGACGTACGACGTGACGCCGGAGGTGCGGGCGGGGGAAAACGCAGTGGGCGTCATCCTGGGCAACGGCCGGTACTACGCGCCGCGAGACAAGGTGCCCATCGCGACCACGTCGTACGGGCTGCCCGTGCTGCGGTTTCAGCTTGACCTGGAGATGGCCGACGGCAGCACGCAACAACTGGTCAGCGACGAATCGTGGAAGCTCACGACGAACGGGCCCATCCGGGCGAACAACGACTACGACGGCGAGGTCTACGACGCCCGCCTGGAGATGAACGGCTGGGCCGCCGCCGGATTCGATGACAAGCAGTGGCACCCGGCCCAGGTGCTGGACGCGCCCCCCGGCCGTCCGGCGGCGCAGATGATGCCTCCGCACCGGGTGACGGAATCACTGCGGCCGGTGCACATGGATCAGCCGCAGCCGGGCGTGTATGTCTTCGATTTCGGCCAGAACCTGGTGGGCTGGGTACGCCTGACCGTCCCCGGAGAGCGGGGCAACACGGTCACCCTGCGGCACGCGGAGACCCTCCATCCCGACGGCACGCTGAGCGTCGAGAACATGCGCTCGGCCAAGGTGACGGACACGTATGTGCTTCGCGGCGACGGCGTGGAAACCTATGAGCCGCGATTCACCTATCACGGCTTCCGGTACGTGGAGCTCACGGGCTTTCCCGGCCGGCCGACGCTCGACACGCTGACCGCCCGCGCGGTGCATACGGACGCGGAACGGATCGGCTCGTTCGCGTGCTCGGACGAGTTGCTGAACCAGATTCACCGCAACATCGTCTGGGGCGTGCGGGGCAACCTGCGGAGCATCCCCACCGACTGCCCGCAGCGGGATGAACGCCAAGGCTGGTTAGGTGATATCGCCACCCAGTCCAAGGCGGAGATGTACGACTTCGCAGTGGCCCCGCTGTTTCGTAAGTGGCTGATCGACATCGCCGACGCTCAGAACGAAGAGGGAATCATCCCCGACGTAGCCCCGCCGTTCTGGCCGCTGTACTCCGGCAATGTCACCTGGCCGGCCGCGTACGTGATCATCCCCGGCTGGCTGTACACGCTGCACGACGATCGGCAGGTCCTCCAGCAGCACTACCCCTCGCTCAAACGATGGATGGCGTTCCTGGCCCAGCACGTGGAAGACGGCATCCTGAGCCGTGACACCTACGGCGACTGGTGCGTTCCACCGGAGTCCCCGGAACTCATCCACAGCAACGATCCCGCCCGCAAGACGGCCGGCCTGCTCCTGGCCACGGCCTACTACTACGACAACCTCCAGCGCATGGCCCGTTATGCCCGCCTCCTCGGTGAGGCTGACGACGCCGCCCAATTCGCAAAGCAGGCAGAGGTCGTGCGAACAGCCTTCCACAACCGCTTCTTCGACGCAGAAAAGAAGCAGTACGACAACGGCACGCAGACGTCGAGCGTGCTGCCGCTGGCGTTCGGGCTGGTGCCGGAGGCCGAAGCGCCGGCGGTGTTCGCTCGGCTGGTGCGCAGTATCGAGGAGGAGAACAACCGGCACATCGCCACCGGCCTGATCGGCGGGCAATGGCTCATGCGGGTGCTGTCCGACCATGGCCGGGCGGATTTGGCCTTCACCCTGGCCACCCAGCGCACGTATCCGAGCTGGGGCTACATGGTGGACCACGGGGCCACCACGGTCTGGGAACTCTGGAACGGCGACACCGCCGACCCCGCCATGAACTCCGGCAACCACCTCATGCTGGTGGGCGACCTGGCCATCTGGATGTACGAGTACCTCGGCGGCATCCGGCCGGACGAGGACCATCCGGGCTTCAAACACTTCGAGATCCGACCGGTGCCGGTGAAGGCACTCTCCTGGGCGCGGGCGCAGACCCGTTCGCCGCACGGCCTCATCCGCAGCGCCTGGCGACGCAACAACGGGGAGTTCTGCCTGGACGTCACCATTCCCGCGAACACCACCGCCACCGTGGTGGTGCCCGTGTCCGATCCGAAGAAGGCCACGGTCAGCGAATCGGGCCAGGTCATTCTGCGTGACGGGCAGTCCGCCGAGTCGGTGCCCGGTGTGAAGTGCGAGATGGTCGGGCCGGAGGGGGCGGTGTTCGAGGTGGGAGCAGGTCAATACCGATTCGTGTCGCAGGCAGGTTGAAGGCAGGAGGTTCCGCATGGCTTCGCAGAGTGAAATGGCGGCGCTGTCCGCGCGGCTGGACAAGCTGTACGAGTTCGAACGGGCCCCCGTCACGCCGGACAAGCTGCACGCGGGCCGGCGGTTTGCCGGGCTGTTTGCGGGCGAGCACGTGGCGGCCACGGAGTTCGTGATTGGCGCCCTGTTCGTCCAGCACGGCCTGGAGGCCCGCGACCTGCTGATCGGCCTGGTGGTCGGCAACCTGCTGGCGGTGCTGTCGTGGGCGCTCATCTGCGCGCCCATTGCCGTGCAGGTGCGGCTGACCCTGTACTGGTACCTGCGGCGCATCGCCGGGCCGGGCCTGACCGTGCTGTACAACGTCGTCAACGCCGGGCTGTACTGCATTCTGGCCGGAGCCATGATCGCCGTGTCGGCCTCCGCGGTGAGCCTGATGTTCAAGGTCAAGCACCCGGCCCTCGAGGACGTGTATCCCAACAGCGTTGGATGGGTGCTGGTGGTGCTGGGGGTCGGGGCGGTTGTCGTGCTGCTGGCGATTTTGGGGTTCAAGAAGCTGGCCCAGTTTGCGTCGGTGTGCTCGCCGTGGATGTTCCTGGTGTTCGTGGCGGGGGCCGTCGCGTCACTGCCGAAGCTGGGCGAGTTCCACAGCTTGTCGGAGCTGTGGAACATCTGCAACACGAAAGTCTGGAACGGTGTGCCGCTGGAAGGGCAGGACAAGTGGGGCCTATGGCACGTGCTGTTCTTCGCGTGGTTCTGCAACCTGGCCATGCACGTGGGCCTGTCGGACCTGGCCCTCTTCCGCTACGCCCGGTCGTGGCGATACGGCTTCTACTCGGCGTTCGGCATGTACCTGGGCCATTTCCTGGCCTGGGTGTGTGCCGGTGTCATGGGAGCAATGGTCGCGGGACTGAATCCGGGCCAGATGGCCACCGAAGCGGCGGGAATCGCCGGCGCGGTTGCGGTGGTGCTCGCGGGCTGGACGACGGCCAATCCCACCATGTACCGGGCCGGCCTGGCCCTTCAGATCGCCACGCCGAACTGGCCGAGGTGGAAGGTCACGCTGGCCGCCGGCGTGGTGACCACGATTGTTGCGTGCTTCCCGGTGTTCTTCATGCGGCTCCTGGATTTCGTGGCGATTTACGGAATCCTGCTCATGCCGATCGGAGCAGTCGTGTTTGTCGAGCACTGGCTGTTCCCGCGATTGGGCCTGCGGCGGTACTGGGCGGAAGAACGGCGGGTGATGGTGAACGGGCCGGCATTGGTCGCCTGGCTGGTCACCCTGGCCGCGTGCTGGGCGATGGGCTATGTGAACGTGCACCTGAACTTCCGCTGGCTGCCGGGCTGGTTCATCGCCGCATTTGTCTACATGGGGCTGTGCCGGGTCTGGCCGGGCACGGCTTGCGGACTGGCGACCGAGCCGGAACCGGCCGCAGGTCGACCGGCGGCGAAGGGCTTTGTGAAGCCCGAGTCATCGGCACGGCACCAGGGCGGTGGCATCGCGCACTGGCTTTTCGGCGGTGTGGCATTACTGGCTTTGGTCGTCTGCCTCGTTCTGCCGCTGCGCGTGTTCCTCGGCGATCCGGGGCAACTGGAGGCAAACCTGGTGGAATACAAGCTGTGGTTCCTGGTCTTTTCGGTCGTATACTTCATTGGCGCAATTGCCTTTGCCGCCGGCCGGGAGCGGCAGGCCGCATGACGCCGGATTGACCGGGGAGGATCTCTCATGAGTGCCGAGTGGCAAATCCGAAACGAAATCTGCGACATCGGCCGCCGGCTGTACGCCAGGGGGTTCGCCGCCGGCAATGACGGCAATATTTCGTACCGGCTGTCGGACGAGGTGGTCGTCTGCACGCCCACGCAGATCTGCAAGGGCTTCATGAAGCCGGACGACCTCTGCACGGTGGACCTGAAGGGCAACCAGCTTACCGGCAAGCGGCCGCGGACCAGCGAGGTGCTGATGCACCTGGAGGTCTACCAGTCGGACCCGGCCGTGAAGGCGGTCGTGCATTGTCATCCGCCACACGCGACGGCCTTCGGCGTGGCCCGCATCGACATTCCGTCCTGCGTGCTGCCGGAGGTGGAGGTCTTTCTGGGCGTGGTGCCGCGCGCGGAATACGAGACGCCGGGCGGCAAGCATTTCGCGGAGACCATCCGGCCGTTCATCGGCAAGGCCAACACTGTGGTGCTGAGCAACCATGGCACGGTGAGCTGGGGCCCCAGCGTGGAGCGGGCCTACTGGCACACGGAGATCCTCGACGCGTATTGCCGCATGTTGATGCTGGCCCGGCAGATCGGACACGTCGAGCGTCTGCCCGTGCCCAAGGTCCAGGAGCTGCTGGACCTGCGGGAGCGCTTCGGCGTAGGTCAGGACCCTCGCCGCAAGGAGGGCGGCCCCCTGTGCGTCAACACCGCGTTCGGCGACGGCAACGGCACCTGCAGTGCCTGTAGCGCGGATGGGCCGCAGGAAGTGCAGGAATCATACGAGGAACTCGTGGCGCGGATCACCGCCGAGGTGATGGAAGCGCTGCGACGAAGAAGCTGACCCCTGTGGCACCGACCTCTGGTGTGGGACCGGCTGACCTTCGTGGGACCGGCTGACCCTTGTGGGACCGGCTGACCTTTGCGGGACCGGCTGACCTTTGCGGGACCGGCTTTCCAGCCGGTCTCGGAGAACAGCATATGAAGCTGCCATCACACATCGACGAGCAGGTCCTCAGCGCCCGGCTGGACCGGTTCGAGATCGAAACGCCCTCCTGGGGCTACGCCGACACCGGCACGCGGTTCGGAAAGTTCCTGCAGGACGCCGCGGCTGCCACCCTGGACGAAAAGCTGGCGGACGCGGCCCAGGTGCATCGACATACCGGTTGCTGCCAGGCGGTCGCGGTTCATGTGCTCTGGGATTTCTTCGAGGGTTTATCACCGGCGGCGGTCGCGGAAAGAGCGGCCGAGTTCGGTATGCGAATCGGAGCCATCAATCCCAACGTGTTCCAGGACCAGTGCTACAAGTTCGGGTCGGTCACGAACCGTGATCCAGCCATCCGGCGGCGGGCCGTCCAGCACATGCTGGACAGCGTTCGCATCGGGCAGGCGGCCGGTTCGAACACCCTGAGCCTCTGGTTCGCCGACGGCACAAACTACCCCGGCCAGGGGCATATCCGCCAGCGCAAACGCTGGATGACGGAGGCCCTTCGCGAAGTGCACGAAGCCATGCCGGCCGGCATGACCATGCTGGTGGAGTACAAGCCGTTCGAGCCGGCCTTCTACCATACGGACATCGCAGACTGGGGCATGGCCTGTGCGTTCGCCCGGCACGCGGGGCCCCGGGCGAGAGTGCTGGTGGACACCGGGCACCACCTGCCCGGCTGCAACATCGAGCACATCGTGGCCTTCCTGCTGGACGAGGGGATGCTCGGCGGGTTCCACTTCAACGATCGCAAGTACGCCGACGACGACCTGACGATGGGCAGCATCGACCCGTACCAGTTGTTCCGCATTTTCTTCGAGATTGTCGCCGCGGAACGGGAGACCGGCGCGGACCTGAAGATCGCCTACATGGTGGACCAGTCGCACAACCTCAAGCCCAAGATCGAGGCGATGATCCAGACCGTGATGACCGCCCAGGAACACATGGCCAAGGCGCTGCTCGTGGATTTCGCCGCGCTGCAGGCGGCCCGCGCGCACGACGACATTGTGCGGGCGGAGAGCGTGCTGCGGGATGCGTTCAGCACCGACGTGCGGCCCTTCCTGGCGGAGCACCGGCGTGCGCGCAAGCTGCCGGCCGATCCGCTGGCCGCGTTCCGGGAGAGCGGCTACGCGGAGCGAGTGGGCAAGGAGCGCGCCGTCCGCAAGCCCCGGTCGTCCGGCGGATACGCGTAGAGTCGCGCAGGTTATTTTCCATGACCGCCACCGCAGACTACCTGGCGTTTGACCTCGGCGCGTCCAGCGGGCGGGCCGTGGTGGGCTCGTTCGACGGGCAGCGCCTGACGCTGGAGGAAGTGCACCGGTTCGCCAACGGACCGGTGACGCGGGACGGGCACCTGCATTGGGACATCGACGCGCTGTTCGAGGAGATTCGGCGCGGGCTCAGCCGGTGCCGCGACAAGGCCGCCCGGCTGGAAGGCATCGGCATCGACACCTGGGGCGTGGACTACGGGCTGCTGAGCGAGGATGGGACGCTGCTGGGCCTGCCGTATCACTACCGCGATTCGCGGAACGACGGAATGATGGAGGCCGCCTTTGCCCGCGTCCCGCGCGATGAGCTCTACGCCCGCACCGGCATCCAGTTCCTGCCGTTCAATACCCTGTTTCAACTGCTCGCGGACAAGGCGATGCATCCGGCCTTGCTCGATGCCGCCCAGACGCTGCTGTTCATGCCCGACCTGCTCAGTTACCGGCTGACCGGCCTGCGCCGAAGCGAACACAGCATCGCGAGCACGTCACAGGCTTATGACGCGGCCACGGGACAATGGGACACGGAGCTGCTCGAGCGCCTGGGCCTGCCCACCCGGATTCTGCCGGACGTGGCGCCAGCCGGCAGCGTGGTGGGGCCGTTGCTGCCGGCGTTGGCCGACGCTGCGGGGCTGGGATCGGTGCCGGTCATCGCGCCGGCCTGTCACGACACGGGCTCGGCAGTGGCCGCGGTGCCCGCCGAGGGCGAACGCTGGGCTTACATCAGCTCGGGTACGTGGTCGCTGCTGGGCGCGGAGTTGCCCGCGCCGATCCGCACGCCGCAGGCGCTCGCGTACAACTTCACGAACGAGGGCGGCGTGGGTGGGACCATCCGCTTCCTGACCAACGTCGCCGGCCTGTGGCTCGTGCAGGAGTGCCAGCGCACGTGGGCGCAGCGCGGCGACGACCGATCCTTTGCCGAACTGACCGCGCTGGCCGAGGCTGCCACTCCGCGCACGGCCTTCGTCGATCCGGACGATCCGCGCTTTGCCGCACCCGGCGACATGCCCGCGCGGATCCAGGCATTCTGCCGCCAGACGAACCAGCCCGTGCCGCAGAGTGTCGGCGAGATCGTGCGCTGCGCCCTGGAAAGCCTGGCCCTCAAGTACCGCGTGTGTTTAGAAAGGCTCGAAGCGTTGATCGGCCATTCGGTGGATGTGCTGCACGTGGTCGGCGGCGGCGTCCACAACACGCTGCTGTGCCAGCTCACCGCCGACACGACCGGCAGGCCGGTGATTGCCGGTCCCGCCGAAGCCACCGCCGCCGGTAACGTGATGGTCCAGGCCCTCGCCCGCGGCCGCGTACGGTCGTTGGCCGAAATCCGCGCCGTCATCCGCCGATCGACCGCGCTGAAGCGCTACGAGTCCGCGTCGCCCGGCGTCTGGGACGAGGCATACGCGCGGTTCGGCCGATTGCTGCGTTGATTTGAGATGCGGGGGCATAAGCGCACCGGCGGACATGCATCTGTTCGGAACGAGGATCAGGCACCAGGCCCTAGCCGGCGCACGACGAGATTCAGCATCAGCCTCGAAGAGGCGAAAGGGTGTAGCCGGGGGCGTGAGCCCCTGGTACGTTGCTCCAGTCCCAAAGCGACGAAAGCATGTATCCAGGAGCGCCAGCCCCCGGCTCGCCTCCAGTCCCAACGGGACGTAAGGCTGTAGCCAGGGGCGTGAGCCCCTGGT
>CAZBFW010000081.1:0-10690 GCA_964491135.1 uncultured Phycisphaeraceae bacterium
AGTGCGTGATTCCCTCGATCGAGTCCTCCAGCCCGTGGGCCCAGTCGTACATCGGATAGATGCACCAGGCGTCGCCCTGACGATGATGGTGGGCGTGCAGAATGCGGTACATCACCGGGTCCCGCAGATTCAGATTGGCGCTGGCCATGTCGATCTTCGCCCGCAGCGTGCGGGAGCCGTCGGGAAACTCGCCCCTGCGCATGCGC
Source organism: uncultured Phycisphaeraceae bacterium (assembly GCA_964491135.1). GTDB lineage: Bacteria > Planctomycetota > Phycisphaerae > UBA1845 > UBA1845 > JAFGJQ01. The sequence goes on from CAZBFW010000081.1 coordinate 207, forward strand.
TCGAACAGGTCCAGGTTCTCTTCCACGCTGCGGTTGCGGTACGGGCTCTCGCGGCCCGGCCCCGTCAGCGTGCCGCGATACTGCCGCGTTTCCTCGGCCGTCAGGTCGCAGACGTACGCCTTGCCCTTGCGGATCAGCTCCACCGCCCATTCGTACATCTGGCCGAAGTAGTCGCTGCCGTATAGCAGTCGGTCTTCCCAGTCCGCACCCAGCCAGCGCGCATCCGCGATGATCGACTGGACGTACTCCTCCTCTTCCTTGACCGGGTTCGTGTCATCAAAGCGCAGGTTGAACCTGCCTCCATACTGCTCGGCCAGGCCGTAGTTCAGCGTGATGCTCTTGGCGTGCCCGATGTGGAGGTACCCGTTCGGTTCCGGAGGAAAGCGCGTGTGGACGCGATCACCCCATTTGCCGTTTCGAAGATCGTCCTCGACGATCTGCTCGATGAAATTCAGGCGGCGCGGCGCGGCGCCTGCATCTGAGTTGCCCGATTCCGATCCCGCCATGTTCGCGATTCCCTTGCCGCAGATACCCTGCCCGGCTGCGGCGCCGGGCAGCAACTCCCGTGTACGTCGAGAGTTCGAGCGACGGATCATAACGCACAAGACCGACCCGAACAAAACGGGCCCGGTGCCCGGGCCCCGTGACGGGACGTCTGCCGCTTGGCGCAATATGTTACCCGACAATTGGTTAGGCGTGACCGCGATGCCGGCGAAACGCGATCCTGATACCGCTGGGCCGAGATCGCTGCTGGGCCGAGGTTCCCATCTCGGCCCTTACTGCTGGGCCGAGATTCCCATCACCGCTGGGCCGAGATTCCCATCTCGGCCCTCTGTTTCCCGCCCGGGTGGGGCCGAGAACGGATTCTCGGCCCAGCGGTGATTCTCGGCCCAGGACGGCACGATCGCATCGCTCGCCATTTTGCATGAAAGTAGCGTATTCTCAGAGCAGCGGGGGACACAGGCAGACCATGCCCGAGGCTGAAGCCTACGGGCATGGCACCCGACACCCGGCGCATTTTCAGAGCAGCGGTTTCACGCTCGGCCGAGTCGACCGGCCAGCCTCTATTCGCCCGGCGTACCGGGCATCCGGCCGATGATGCGTAGCAGGCCGTCCAGGATGGTCAGTGGGTGAGGCGGGCAGCCGGGGACGTAGAGATCCACGGGAAGCAGTTCCTCCACGCCGTTGAGCACGTCGGGGCTCCCCCGGAACGGGCCGCCGCTGATCGCACACGCGCCGACCGCGATGACGATTCGCGGTTTGGGCACGGCCCGGTAGGTTTCCATCAATGCCAGGTGCATGTTCCGCGAGACGGCGCCGGTCACCAGCACGCCGTCCGCGTGGCGCGGCGAGGCCACGAACTGAATCCCGAACCGCGACAGGTCCCAGCCCACCGTGTTCAACACGTTGGTGTCCATGTCGCACGCGTTGCAGCTCCCCGCGCAGACCTCACGCAGCCGCAGGGCACGCCCCAGGATGCGATGCAGGGCGGTCGCCATTCGCTCGGCGAGCTTGAGTTCACCTCCCGTGAGGACCAGGTCCGCGCGACGCGAGGCGGCCATGCGGGGGTCCCGCGTATGCCGGATGGCACCCTCGGGACAGGTCTCGACGCACGCCGTGCAGAACAGGCACTGCCCCAGGTCAAGCCGCAGGCCGCCGTCGGCACGAATGGCCTCCGTCGGGCACGCATTCACACACGCCTGGCAGCCCTCCGGACATTTTGACGCGTCCAGCTCCGGGCGGCCCCGATACCGTTCGGGCAGAACGGGCAGTTCCCGCGGGAACTTCGTGGTTCGATGCCCCTGGTGCAGCCGGGTTTTCAGGATTCGCCACATCGCATGTTTACCGTCTGCCGAACTTCGGCTCGGCGCCGAGCGGGACCCCGCTCACAGATCATGTCCCGCATAGCTGAGGTTGAAACTCTTGTTGCAGACCGGGAAATCCGAAATCGGCACGCCGCGCAGCGCCTGGGCCAGGCCGAACCAGTTGTGGATCGACGGGTCTTTCGCCTTCACGAAGGCCAGATCGCCCACCTCGTCCGTGAACGCAACGTGCATCGCCTCGCCGCGCCACGTCTCCGACACGCCGAACGCCATCGCACTGGGCCGCAAAGCGCCCAACGGCCGGAACGTCGGACCCTCCGCCTTGTTGCCCAACGTCTCCAGCACAAACTCCAGCGAGCGCCGCACCTCGAGCCAGCGCACCGCCGCCCGGGCGTACACGTCGCCCGTCGTCTCCACGGCCATCGGAATATGGCTGAACTGGAATACGCCGTGCGGGTGATCGCAGCGCACGTCGCGACGGCAGCCGCAGGCTCGCGCCGCCGGCCCGACCATGCCGATCTCATCCGCCTGACGCTCGGTCAGCACGCCCGTTCCTTCAAAACGGGCCAGCACCGACGATTGAGAGAACATCAGGTCCAGCACTTCCAGCGTCTCACGCTGCAGCCCTTCCAGGCGGACCCGCAGCCGCTCCGCCAGCTCGGGCGGAATGTCAAACCGAACGCCGCCCGGCCGCAGCAGGTTGCGCCCAAAGCGGTTGCCGCAGATTTCCGCGGTGACGTTCAGATACTCGCCGCGAATCCGGCCCAGGTAGGACGACGAGGGCAGGAACGCAACATCCGTGCACAGCGCTCCCAAGTCACCCGTGTGATTGGCCAGCCGCTCGAGCTCCAGCGCGACGCCCCGGATGGCCGCCGCTCGCAGGCTGACGCGAGACTGCCCCAGCGCTTCCAGCGCCGTGCAGAAGGCCAGCGCATGGCCGATCGAGGCGTCGCCCGCGATCGTCTCGGCCACGCTGAGGGCGCGCGTCTGGTTCGGATGCACAAGCAGCCGCTCGGCGCCTCGCCGCTGATAACCCAGAACAATCTCGAGATGCAGCACCTCTTCACCGTGGCACTGAAACCGAAAATGCCCCGGCTCGATCACGCCCGCGTGTACCGGCCCGACCGCGACCTCGTGAACCTCCTCCCCGTCCACGCGATAGAACGGATAATCACCGGGAATCGGACGCTCCGGGTCAAACGGTCCCCAGGGCGCCGCCGTCCCGTCGTCCGTCGCGTGGTAGCGCAGCGGCTTGAGCCACGGATGCCCCAGCGGATGCACCCCGTACTGCTCGGCGATCTCGCGCTCAAACGCCTGCGCCGCCGGCCAATGCGGAGTCACCGCCGGGTATGCGAGCCCGCCGTTCGTATCGGGGCGCACCGGGCTTGCCGTAACCTCAAACCTCCCCTCGGCGTCAAAGGCGACGAACGCATGGATCACAACGGAGCCGTCCGGCATCCGGCGGCCGAACAGATGCGCCAACCGTCCACCCCGTTCGCGACGACGGACCAGGTGCTCGCCCAGCGCCTCGGCGGGAACGGTCGGCACGGCCGACGTCTCGACGCACTGTCCCTGTCGAAGGGTCAGGGTCTGGTCGCGGCTCGCGGCGGCACTCACGGCTGCACCTCCGCAAACGTCGCAGCGGGCGCCGTGTCGTCACCGGGCCGGCACACGGACTCGGCGGCCTGCGCCAGCGCGTTCCGCACCGCCGCCGGCTGGTACGCGCCAAGCCCCGCGGCGAGCAACACCAGCAGCCCCGCTACGATGAGCATCGTGTGACGCCGCCATCCGGCGATGGACGCCGCGGCGGGCGCCGGGGGCGCTTCTTCGGGCGGCCGGCCGAAGATCATCGGCACCACCGCGCTGGCCAGATTGACGAACGCCACCGCCAGAAGCAGCGTGAAGATCGCCAGGACCACCCATCGGCCGGCCTGCGCCGCGCCCATCAGGATGCCCAGCTCGCTGAAGAACGTGCCAAACGGCGGCAGGGCACACAGCGCACAGAGACCCGCGGCCAGCAGAACGCCCGCGAAGGGCATGCGGGCCAGCACGCCGCGGATGCCTGCCATCCGCGTCGTCGCGAACACGTGCCCCAGGAACCCGGCCAGGAAGAACACTATGCCCTTGTTCAAGGTATTGTGCATCACGTGCAGCATGCTCGGATAGGCCGCAACGGCCCCCAGGCCCGCGCCCACCGCAATGATCCCCATGTTCTCCACACTGGAAAGGGCCAGCAGCCGCTTGAAGTCCGCCTCTCCGAACATGAACACCGCGGCCACGCCGACGGACACCAGACCGAACACGATGAGCCACTGCCCCGCGAACGCACCCTGTCCCGCCTCGGCACAAATGTGATACACGCGCAAGAGGGCCAGCAGGGCGGCGTTCAGCACGGCCCCGGAAAGCAGCGCCGATACCGGCGCCGGCGCCTCGCCGTGAGCGTCCGGCAGCCACGCATGCATCGGGGCCAGCCCCATCTTCGTTCCGAACCCCACCAGGGCCAGAAGAAAGCCGGCCCGCAGCCACGTGGGATCCACGTCCAGCGAACGTACGATTGCCCGATTGAGCCACAGGGCTTCTCCGCGTCCCCCGGCGGCAACGGCCACACAGAAGATCCCCAGCAGCGCCAGTGCGATGCCGACGGAGTTCATCAGCAGGAACTTCCACGTCGCCGCCAGCGCCCGCGAGCCCAGGTGAAAGTAGATCAGCGGCGCGGCCGCCAGCGTGGAGGCCTCCAGGGCCACCCACAGAACGCCCAGGTGCCGGCTGACGCAGACCAGGCTCATCGCGCCCAGCAGCGCCAACATGCAGGCCAGAAACACTCGTTGCGATACGGCCGTTCGGCCCTCATAGCCGGCGAAATACACGCTGGTCGCCGCGAACAGAACGCTGAGAAGCGTGACAAACAACTGCCCCAGCGCATCGAGGCCGACGAAGCTGACCTGCACCCATTCCACCGGACGGCCCACCCACATCCAGGCCACGGCGCCCAGGTGGGCCCAAGTCCCCAGAACCAGCAGAACCACGCGAAAGCGAGCCCAGGGAACCGCCAGGCAGAGCAGAGCAAAGGCCAGCGGCAGCGCCACCAGAATCGGGGCCATCGTCAGCGACCCTCCAATTCGGAAAGGGCGTCCATGTCCATGTGGTCAAACTCCCGCCGAATGTGATAGACCACGATCGCCATGAGGAACACGCCCACGAACACGTCGAGCAATATCCCGATCTCCACCAGGGCGGGCATGCTCTTCAGCAGCATCAGGCCGAACAGGAAGATCCCGTTCTCGACCAGCAGGAACCCGAGCACCTGGGTGATCGCCTTCAGCCGGCTGATCAGCACGAACAGCCCGATCATCAGCGTCGAGAAGGAGGCGGGCACCAGCATGCCGGACAGAGGCGTCATCGGCAGCGGCAGACGCGCCGAGACGGCGAAGCTCGCGGCAACCAGCACCGCCCCGACGAACAGGGACGCCGCAAACCCCAGAAACGGCGTGACCTCCGCGTGGATCTCACCCGTTCGAATGATCCGCAGCAGAATCCAGGGGATCAGAATCACCTTGATGCCGATCGTCCCTGCCGCAATCTCAAACGCGTGCACGCCCGGCACGGCGCCGCTCAGAAGACCCTCCGCCATCGGCAGCAACGCCAACAGCAGGCTCTGCATCGCAAACAGACGCACGAGCGTGGACAGCCGACTGACCGCCAGCATCGTCAGGTCCAGCAGAATCACGAGCACCAGCACAATGTCGATGGCTGCCTGCACGTTCATGCCGTGCTCCGCATGAGGGTCAGTACCGTCGCCAGACCCGCCAGCACCGTCGCACCCGCCAACAGAAGCGGAACGCGGTTCAGCCGCAGACGCGCCAGCGACGATTCGAGAACGCCGACGAACACCGCCAACCCCGCCAGCTCCGCGATACGCAGCGGCGGATCGAGCCAGGCGGGCAGCCCCCCGTGGGGCAGCGCCGCATGAAGCAAAATGGAGCCCAGCAGCATGAACTTCAGTGCCGCTCCATACGTGATCGATGCCAGGTCCGGTCCGCTGTGATCGAGCACCATCACCTCGTGAATCATCGTCAGCTCCAGGTGCGTGGCCGGATCATCCACCGGAACGCGGCACGTCTCCGTAATCAGGACAATCAGCAGCGCGCCCACGACCAGCACCATCGCCGGTCCGACCGGCCCCCAGGCACCCAGAGGCGGCGGCCCGACCAGCTGGCCGAGCTGAAGGCTCCGGCCGGCAACCGCCAGCACCACGAACGAAAGGAACAACGCGGGCTCCGACATCGCCCCGAACGTGACCTCGCGTGCGGCGCCCATGCCCTCAAAGCTGCTGCCCGTGTCCATCGCCGCGAGCACGGTGAACATGCGACCGAGCGCCAGCAGGTAGGCAATGAGAATCACGTCGCCCGCGAATCCCAGCGGCGTGTCCCGCGTCAGCACCGGGACCAGCAGGGCCACGGTCAGCAACCCCGCGAGACTGACAATCGGGCCGGCCCGGAAGACCCACGTGGTCGTCCGGCTGTACACCGGCGCCTTGCGGACCAGCTTGGCCAGATCGTAGTACGGCTGCAGCCAGGGCGGGCCGTCGCGCCCCGCGAACCGGGCCTTCGTCTTCGCGATGACGCTCATCAGCAACGGCGGCAGCGCGAGGACGACGACGGCCTCGGGAACCGCCAGGATGACACGCAGCACGCTCATGGAGCGACTCCCTGGACCGGTGCGACCGCCGCGGGCACTGACGGCACCGACGAACGAAAACCGGGCGACACAAACGCCTCCACGAGAAAGACCACCAGCAACGCGATGACAATGTACGCCAGATACGTGTGAATGCTGCCCCGCCGCAGCCCGCCCGCCAGGCGGGTGGCCAGCCGCCGAAGGGGATTGACCCGGCCGACGGGCTCCGTCTCGCCGCCGACCGCAACCGGCTCACCCGACCACGAGACCGTGCGAACCATTCGAAACAGGCGGGCCACGCCGCGGAACAGCGGCGTGAACAAATCGTGCTCCGCCATGTCCGGCGTGTGCGATTCCAGCCGGGCAGGGCCGGGGAACGGGCCCACCGGTAATGTCTCCTCGCGATGCGACCAGAGCAGAGGCCGGAAGCTCTGGACCAGCGAACCGGCGAATGAAGAAGCTGTGTACTGCATCCGCGCCGACGGCGCCGCATAGCCGCAGCCCCAGGTCGCCACCGCGGCCGCCGGCTGCAACGCGTTTCGGCGCAGCAGCGCCCGCCGGACCAGGGCCAATCCGACCACAACGCCCACCAGCACGATCGCCAGCACGCTCAGCCGGCCGGCTGGTGCCAGCATGTTTTGCGTAAGGTTCCCGAATTCCGACGGCTCAACCTGACCGATCACCTGCACGCCGCCGGCCGTCAGCGGCACAAACACGCCCGGCAGCAGCCCAATGAGAATGCACGCCGCCGCCGGAACAAACATCCCGAGCCGCATCGGCCACGGCGTCGGGTGGACCCGGATGGAAGCGTCCCGCGGCTCGCCCAGAAACACCACGCTGAAGGCCTTCGCAAAGCACGCCAGCGCCAGGCCCCCCATCAGCGCCAGGGATACCGTGGCGAGAACGGCCATCCCGGCCACGGCGCTCGACGCATGAAATGCGCCCGCCAGCAGCGATCCATACACCATCCACTCGCTCACAAACCCGTTCAGCGGCGGGAGGGCACAGATCGCCAGCGCGGCAATCAGAAACAGGGCCGCGTTCATCGGCGTCCGGCGGGCCAGGCCGCCGAGCCGCTCGATGTCGCCGGTGCCCGTGCCGTGGATGACCGCACCCGCCGAAAGAAAGAGAAGCCCTTTGAACAGGGCGTGATTCAGGACGTGCAGCAGGGCCCCGCCGTACCCGAGCGCCACCAGCACCGGCTGCGCCGTGGACTGCCCCAGCATGCCCATCCCGATTCCGAGCCCGATGATGCCGATGTTCTCCACGCTGTGATACGCCAGCAGCCGCTTCAGGTCGTGCTGGGCCATCGCGTAGAGCACGCCCAGCACCCCGCTGGTCATGCCGAAGACGAGCATCACCACCGCACAGCCCGCCGGCAGGCTCGGCAGCCAGCCGAGCAGACGAAACAGTCCGTACATGCCGGTCTTGATCACGACGCCCGACAGCAGCGCGGACACCGGTGACGCGGCGGCAGGGTGCGCGACGGGCAGCCACACGTGCATCGGCATGAAGCCCGCCTTGGTGCCGAAGCCGAGCAGCCCCAGCAAGAACAGCACCGCGCAAACGCCCGGGTCGCATGACTGCAGCGCCGAACGAAATGCGTGCAGATCCGTCGAGCCCGCCCGCGCGATCAGAAACCCGAACAGGGGCAGAAGGAAGAACGCCGTACCCAGGTGCGTGGCGATGAGGTACATCCAGGCCGCACGCACCGCGCCCGACTCCCGGTGCCGCGCGACGACCAGAAAGAACGCCGCCAGGCTCATCAACTCCCAGGCCAGCAGAAAGAGCACCGCGTCGGCCGCACAGACCAGCAGCACCATGGCGCCGGTCATGACGCAGAGCAGGCACGCCGCCACGTGGCTGCGGCCCTCCTCCGCGTCCGCCCGAAAGTAGCTCCAGGAATACGGCGCCACCGCCGCCGCCAGAACGCCGATCGTCAGCAGGAACCACGCCGACAGCCCGTCCAGCGACAGGCTCGCCGTTCCAAACGGCAACGACCAGTGCAACGTCGCGCCGGGCAATGACCTCCTGCAAAGCTCCGCCATCGCGGCGCCGCCGCACAGCACTCCGCCGACCAACATGCCCCCCAGGCCGCCGGCCAGCGCCAGCCGCTGCCGGCGCGCCCACACCAGCGGCCACAGCGCGCCGGTCGCCAGCACCCCCAAGGCCCACAAAACGTACGTCATGCCGAATCGCCTCGCGCCCGATCCACAGGGACCATGCGACGCTCCACCTCGGCGCACCGGGCCAGAACGGCCTCCGCGCTTTCGCGACGGTCGAGCACGCCGCGGAACTCCGTGTCCTGCAACGCGAACATCAGGTGGCTCAGCAGGGTCAGGTGAATGTGAACGGTCGTGCTGATGATCACGAACAGAATGCCGACCGGCCTGCCGTCCAGCGCGCCATACTCAATCGGCTGCCGCAGAAACGCCAGCGTCACGTGCGGCTCGTCCAGACCCAGCACGATCGGCCCGCGCGGGTGCGGAATCGCGATGCCGTTTCCGATGCCCGTCGAGCACAGCGCTTCCCGCGCCACCAGCACGCTGTGCAGCTCGTCGCGGTCAACCGTCTCGGGCAGCGTCAGCAGGTTGCACACCGCCTTCAACGCCGAGGTCTTGTCGGTGCATGCCACGTCGCAAAGAACGCCGCCCCGCCGCAACGCATCCGCCAGCACCAGCGCGCCGGCGCTGTCCCGGCGGTCGCGAAAAAACTCCGGCGACACGTGCATGCCTCGCGCGCCGGCCCACTCCAGAAGCTCCACGCGGTTCAACCGGCACCGGTCCTTCACCCGGTAACTCGGCAACGTCCCGTTGCGAATCCAGGCGTGGATCCGTTCCTCCGGCACATTCAACATCCGGGCCGCATCCTTGGCCGTCAGGTCCATGGCCGTGCTCTCTTGAACAAAAACAAACCACCGCACTCTTCGTGCGGTGCGAATCACAGATCATCTCGCCCCGGCTGACCCGCCTCCGGGCTGACCAGGGACGTTTCCACTCGCCGCGCTTCGTACAGAATCTCCTCACGCGACGCTTCACGCTGAATCGCATCCTTGAAAACGCCGTCTCGCAACGCGAACGCCAGGTGCGACATCAGACGCAGATGCCCCCGCGTCGTCGGGCTGATCACCGTGAACAACGCGCGGACCGGCCTGCCGTCCAGAGCACCGAAGTCAATGGAATTCTCCAGGAAGCACAACGTGATGCCCGGACGACGCACGTGCAGCACGATCGGGCTGCGCACGTGCGGAATCGCAATGCCGTCTCCCACGGCCGTCGAGCCCAGCGCCTCACGGGCCAGCAACGCGCGCAGTAGAAAATCCCGGTCCACGTCATCCGGCAGGCGCATCAGATTCACGACCGCGCGCAGCGCCGACTCACCGTCACGACCTTCCACCCGGTAGAAGATCGAGCCGTTCTCCAGCGCCTCGGAAATCCCTGCGCACGCCTCACCCTCCCCCGGGGGCTCCGCGAAGATGTCCACCGAGACCTTCCTCTGGCGAGCGGCAGCCCACTCCAGCAACTCCGGCTGGTGGAAACGGTATTGGCCATTGATCAGGTACGCCGGCACGACACCCTGCCCGATCCAACGGTAGACCGTCTTCTCCGATACCTCCAAAAGCCTTGCCGCCTCGCGAACAGTGAGTCTCATATGTCCCGTGTCGATCAATGGAGTCTAAAAAGGCCAGTCATAATGGACATAATCGCAAGAATGTCTAAAGATGTCAACGCAGGGCAGGGAAGGAGCGGGGACAAGCCCAGGTCCGGCTCCCAGAACCCGGGGGCGGACAGTACGGCGTGCCGGATGAAACGTCCGATAATCGCCGCCGTACCGTCCCCACGAACTCGGCGTCCGGGTCCGCAGGTGGTCGGAATACGGATGAAGCTCAACCCGCGCCCCTGCGGGTCTCGATATACGTTCGGGAGGCTATATGGCCATGACCGACCCGGAATTCAGACTCGAAGAACTCAAGCGATGCGTCGA
>CAZBFW010000082.1:0-10657 GCA_964491135.1 uncultured Phycisphaeraceae bacterium
CCCTATCCTACACTCTTTCCCTACACGACGCTCTTCCGATCTGAACATCCTGGACCTCACCGCGCCCCAGCCGACCAGCGTGGATGGATCCTTCGGCTCCGCCGTGCAGCCGGCCATGCAGGTGTTCGGCACGTTCCTGGACAACATCCAGGTGGACTTCCTCCTGCGAGCGACCCAGGCGGATCGGCGGAACAGCATCATGAACGCTCCCCGCCTGGTTCTCTTCAACGGGCAGATGGCCAACGTTGCGGTCGTGACCTCGACGGTATACGTGCAGTCTCTGTACCCGGAGGTGGATGAAGGGGCCGTGGCCGTGGTGCCCCAGCCCAACCTGCTTCCCACGGGCACCGTGCTGCTCGTGCGGGCGACGGTATCGGCGGACAAGCGCTACGTAACGATGAACCTGACGCCGTCGGTGACCGAGCTGATCAGCCTGATCCGCCTGCCCATCTCGGGCGGTGCGGCGGGCGGTGCGGCCAATGACGCCTTCATTCAGTTGCCCGTCACCCAGAATCAGGGCATTTCCACGACGGTCACCGTTCCCGACGGCGGCACGCTGCTGATCGGCGGAATGAAGAAGACCGCCGAGGTCGAGGTCGAGGCGGGCGTGCCGATCTTGAACAAGCTCCCCGTGCTCAAGCGGCTGTACTCGAACCGAAGCCTGGTCAAGGATGAGCAGGTGCTTCTCATCCTGGTCAAGCCGACGATCATCATCCAGCGCGAAGCGGAAGAGGAGGCGTTCCCGACCTTCTCCAATACGGACATCTGATCCACCCGCCCGCCGCACCTCCGGCGGAGCGTCGGCACTACACGCTGATTCCAACGGCCGGTTCGGTTCGCCGATCCGGCCGTTTGCCTTGGCCGGATGCGCCTCTGGAGGCCGCGGTCTGCGTCACCCGCCGCCGGCGGAGCGAGGTCTTGTGACCGGTCGGGACTTGAATCATAATGCCCCGTGATGAGCGATCACGGTCTGGACCAGGTGGATGCTCCGGAACACGTGGAACGTCACCGACGAATCCGCGAGTTCGGCCTGAGCGTGCTCCGGAAGGAGATGCAGGCCATCGAGGCGGCGGCGGAAGCGCTCGCGGATGCCTTTGTGAATGCGGTCGAGCGCATCGCGAACTGCCGCGGGCGCGTGGCCGTCACCGGGCTGGGCAAGGCCGGGCTCATCGGCAACAAGATTCAGGCCACGCTGGCCAGCACGGCGACGCCCTCGTATCGGTTGCACCCCGTCGAGGCGTTGCACGGCGACCTGGGCATGATCTGCCCGGACGACGTGGTCCTGATGCTGTCCCGCAGCGGAGAAAGCGAAGAACTCGTTCGGCTGGCGCCGGCCCTGAAGCGCAGCGGGTGTGATATCATTCTGCTGACCGCCTGCCTCCAATCGCGACTGGCCGGCCTTTCCGACATCGTCATCGATATCGGTAACGTCGCGGAGGCGTGCCCGCTGGGGCTGGCGCCCAGTTCGTCCACCGCGGCGATGCTGGCGGTGGGGGACGCCCTGGCCCTCAGCGTGATGGAGTTGAAGAACGTTCAGGCGGAGCACTACGCTCGTTTCCATCCGGGGGGGGCCCTGGGACGCAGCCTGATGCGGGTGTCGCAGATCATGCGGACGGGGGACGATTGCCCCCGGGTGGGCGTGAATGACGCGCTGCGCGCGTACTATGACGCGGTGCTCCGTGCGCCGCGGCGCGCGGGCGCTGCCTCCGTGGTGGACGCCGCCGGACGACTCGTCGGGTTCTTCACCCATGGAGACCTGTTTCGCCTGACCCTGTCCGCGGGCGGTTTTGCCGGCACGGCCGACCGGCCCGTGTCCGACGTGATGATTCGATCGCCCAAGCGGGTGCGGGTCGACGACCGGGTGGCCGATGCCCTGGCCCTCATGCGGCGGCATCGGATCGATGAACTGCCGGTCGTGGATGAAGAAGATCGCGTCGCGGGCCTGCTGGACGTGCAGGATCTGATCGCTCACGGTTTCTCGGTCTTCGATGAACCCTGATCGCATCGCCGGCCCGCTGGAAGTGCCGTACCGTCACAGACTGCCGGTGGCAGCGGATCGCCCGGATGAAGCTTTCAATCGTCATACCGGTGTACAACGAGCGCGCGACGCTGGAAGAGCTGGTGTCCCGCGTCCTTGCCGAGGACGTGGGGATGTCCCGGGAGATTCTGCTGGTGGATGACGGCAGCACGGACGGCACGCGCGACCTGTATCCGAAGATCATTGAGCGATGGCCGAGGGAGGAGATCCACGTCCACCTTCAGGATCGCAATCAGGGGAAGGGCGCGGCCCTGCGGGAGGGCTTTGCTCGAGCCGCGGGAGACATCGTTCTCATTCAGGACGCCGACCTGGAGTACGATCCGCACGACTATCCCAAGCTGCTGGCCCCGATCCTCGACGGCAAGGCGGACGTCGTGTACGGCTCGCGATTCGTCGGGTCGGAAGCCAAGCGCGTGCTGTTCTTCTGGCACATGGTGGGCAATCGGCTGTTGACGCTTCTGTCCAACGCCCTGACGAACCTCAACCTGACGGACATGGAGACCTGTTACAAGGTGTTCCGGTCCGAGGTGGTCCGCTCGCTTCGGCTCACGAGCGACGGGTTTACGATTGAGCCGGAACTGACGGCCAAGGTCGCCCGAGGTCGCTGGCGGATCTACGAGGTGGGCATCAGCTATGCCGGGCGGGACTACAGCGAGGGGAAGAAGATCACCTGGGTGGATGGACTGCATGCGTTGTGGGCCATTTTCCGGTTCCGATTCTGGGGCTGACTGGCATAGGAGAATCTTCGGATGAAGGGTTTGTCTCTGGCGGGGGTCGTTGCGGCGTGGATCGCGATGCCGGTTGCACTCGGCCGGCCGGCGGTCACCCAGCCGGTCACCACGCAGCCGGATGCCGCGGGTGGGTCGTCGTTCTGCTTCCTGCACGTCGCCAACGCCCCGGTTGGTCCGGGGGCGGGGGCGGAGTCGCCGGACGGACCGGGCTTAGCGGCCTGGGTGTGCGCGGAGGCAGGCAGGGCGTCATCCGTGCCATCCCTGGACCTCGACCTTCCGGCACCCGCGTTCATCCTCCACACGGGTGACGTGACGGCGTTCGGCGGAACGGAAGGCGTGTGGGCGGCCGTGGAGAAGGCGTTTGCCGCGTCGCCGGTGCCCGTGCATTTCATGGCCGGACTGGCCGACAATGCATGGAACCCGATCCAGGCGCAGCTCCGCGGGCGAGCCGGAGCAGACCACTTTTCGTTTGACCAGTTCGGCTGCCACTTCGTGGGGCTGCCCTCGACGCTGCCGCAACAGGGCGTCGCGTGCATCGACTCGGCCGCTCTGTACTGGCTCCGCACCGACCTGGCCGCGGTGAATGCCAAAACGCCGGTCATTCTCTTCATGCACCATGCGCCGGACAGCCCGGCCCTGGCGCAGCCGGCGTCGTGGTCACTCGTCCACGAGTTCATCGCGAATCATAACGTGGTGCTGGTGCTGCAGGGGGAGGGCCGGACCGCGGCGCATCGGGACATGGACGGGATTGACGTCGTGTCCGCCGGCTCCTCGGTCGGTCCGGACGCGGGGTACAACCTGGTGTCCGTGCAGGAGGGCACGCTGCGCGTGGTGCGTCGATTCCGCGACGCGGCGACGGCGCCGCGCGTGCTGCTGGAAAAATCGCTGACGCCGCCGGCCGGGCCTCGGCTGAGCTGCAACCTGAACTCGCTCAACACGTACGGCGTGCGCAACCGCCAGCCGTTTGTGCTCAAGCCGCAGATTCGCCCGGGCGTCGACGCACCCCGCTACGAAGTGACCATCGACGGTGTGGTGGTGCAGACCCCTGAAGGCGCCCGGGGCGCTCTGCAGGTTCCGGCCGCGGACCTGGACATGGGCGGGCACGTGCTGTTCCTTCGGGCCACGGATCCGCAGGGGCAGCGGTTCTGCGGCGTGGCTTCGTCACGGTTCTACTTCAACGATCTGTCCGTCAACGTGGGCTGGGTCCGCAACCTGCCCGCATCGGTGACGGCCGCCCCAATCACCTATGGAAATCCGCTGCGGGTGATCGTGGGCGAGACCGGAGGCGTTCTGCGGGCCATCCGGTCGAACAGCTCAGAACAGATGTGGGAGTTCGACGCGGGCGGGCCGGTCATCGGATCACTCATCCATGAGGACGACGCGATTCTGTTCGGCAGCGGGAATGGATACGCATACTGTGTGGCGGCCGATGAGGGAGTGTTGGATTGGAAATATGCCGCCGGCTGCCCGGTGCACGGAATCGCCACTCTGATCGATGAAACGGTGTACATTGGCGATGTGAACGGCCGGTTGCACGCCATCGACATGGTTCTCGGTGAGCGGAGATGGGTGTTCGAGCGGGCGGGCGGCTCCATCGAGTGCCAGCCGGCGGTCTGGGGTGAGCGCGTCGTGTTCACCGCCTGGGATGGTTTCATTTACGCAGTCAACCGAAAGGACGGCAGCCTCGCGTGGAAGACGGGATCGCCCAGCCTGGAAGCCAAGGACGCGGACGGGCGCGTGGGACCCGGGGACTGCAGCCCGCTGGTCCGGGGCGATCGAATCCTGGTGTGTGATGCGACCGGGCTGCTGTACTCCGTATCGCAGGAGGGCAAGCCCGGCGAGCCGATCGCGCGGGACGTGGCGGCGATCTCGTCCGCCGCGGATGGTACGTCGTACTATGTTCGGGCGACGAACGACCGGCTGGTGAAACAGGGGCCGGATGACAAGCCGATCTGGGAGGCCGCGGTGCCAACCGGCCGACTGCCGGTCCCTCCGACCGAGGCGGATGGCCGGGTGTACGTGTGCTCCGACACCGGCAAGCTGAGCGTGTTGGACGCCCGCAGCGGTGAAGTTCTCTGGCGATACCGGGCGACACACGGGTTCTACGTGTTCGCGCCGATCACGGTGGACCGGGACGGAGCCATCTACATTCTGGGCGGCGACGGCTCGATTACGCGTCTGCTGGGCAAGATGGAGGCTCCCGCCGGGGCGGGGTCCAAGGCGGATTCGCGACGTTCGCCGTGAATGCTTCTGGTCAGCCTCGAGCCGCGGAGCCGGCAGTGTTGCGAGCGAGAAGGGCCTCGACGACCCGTTTGGGAATATCCGCGGGGGAGGCCGTAATCTGCACGGCTCCGAGATCGGCCGCCACCTTGGGCATGCCGTAGACCACACAACTGCCCTGATTCTGACCGATGGTGACGGCTCCGGCGTTGTGCAACGCCAGCAGGCCCTCCGCCCCGTCTGCTCCCATGCCGGTGAGCAGGACGCCGACCGCGGATCGCCCGATCCGCTCTGCCACCGAATGGAACAGGACATCCACGGAGGGACAGTGCCGGTTCACCTCCTCGCGGCTGCCGCAGGCAATGCGGCAGCTTCCCACGCGGCCGCGGACGGTCATTTGGATTCCGCCGCGGGCCAGCAGCGCCAGCCCCGGCGCGAGAAGATCTCCGTCCTTGGCTTCGCGTACCTCGATGGGGCTGCTGTCGTTGAGTCGATTGGCGAAGAGCCCGGTGAATCCTTCGGGCATGTGCTGGACGATCACGACCGGGGGGAAGTCCGACGGCACGCGCGACAGCAGATGGCGAAGCGCGTCCGTGCCCCCGGTCGAGGCCCCGACGGCCACCACGTACCGCGCGGGATCCAGGCCTACGGAACGCAGGCAGACGGGCTCTGCCGTGGCCGAGAGAGGGACCGGGGGCGGCCGCCGCAGGGCCACCGCGGCGGCCCGTACCTTCAGGGCCAGCTCCTGGGCGAGTCGTTGCAGGGCGGCGCGGTCGTTCACCGGCGGCTTGACGACCACTTCGGTCGCACCCTGATCGATGGCGTCCAGGGCGGCCTGTCGCTGATCTGTGGCCGGGTCGGCACACACGATCACCGGCACGGGGTAGTGCTCCATGAGCTTCGCCAGGAAGGTCAGCCCGTCCACTCTGGGCAGGGCCGTGTCCAGGATGATGACGTCCGGCCGATATCGGATGATCAGGTTGCGGGCCTCGAAGGCGTCCTTGGCCTCACCGACCACTGCGATGCCTTCTTGGGCGCTGAGTTCCCGTCCAATCGCCGATCTCACAAACGGCGAATGTTCCACGACGAGAACCTTGATGGGCCCGGACAGCATCGTGGTCATCCCTCGAGAGCCAGCCGCTCGTGCATCCCGCGCACCCGGCGGACGATGAGCTGGCCGCTACCCGTGTTGAACAGAAGCTTGCGACCGTGGTGGCCGCCCGTGTCCTCGCGACGGATCCGGACGTGGAGGCGTTCCAGAGTCTCGATGGCGATGTCCCGATTCTGCCGCCCGACGAAGGCGGTGTGCAGCGCTCCCATCGGGCATCCGCCCCCGATGACGGAAGCCACGAGCCGACCGGGCGCTCCCCCCAGGCCGGCGATTTCCTGCAGGAGGGCGGGGATGGCCATCACGCCGAACCGGTTTCCGGAGTCCTGGGGTCGGCAGGGATGCGGCAGCAGGTAATGGTTCACACCGCCGATCTTCGCGACCGGATCCCACAGGCAGACGGCGATGCAGCTTCCCAGAATGGTCTTGACGGCCAGCGGTGTGGCGCTGGCGATCAGCTCACCGGGTTCCAGGAACCGGTCGACGTGAAGATAGCGCGTGTGCACGGTGATTACCTCCGATAGACCGTCGGCTCGACGTAGCTCAAGGGATGTTGAATTCCGTTGAGGCTCTCCGAATGCCCGATCATGAGGTAACCGCCCGGGTGCAGCGTCTGGGCGATCCGATTGACCAGCGCCGTCTGGGTGGGCCGGTCGAAGTAGATCATCACGTTGCGGCAGAACGCGACGTCGAATCCGTTCCGGAAGGGGAACGTGGTCATCATGAGGTTGAAGCGGGCGAAGGTGATCAGACGGCGGACTTCCGGCACCACCTGGAGGCACGCCTGGTTGTCATGGATGACCTTCTGGAAGTACCGGTGCCGCAGGTCCGCCGGCACGGTTCCCACCCGGTGCGCGTCATAGATCCCGAGCTGAGCCCTGCTGAGCACCTGCGTGGACAGGTCCGTGGCCAGAATCTTGATCGGCACCGCCGGCGGGTTGCCCAGTGCGTCGTGCACGAGCATGGCGATGGAATAGGGCTCCTCGCCGCTGGAGCAGCCGGCGCTCCAGATGCGCAGGGTCTTGTGCTTGGACCGCCACTCGCGGTCACCGGCCCAGCCCTTCACGATTTCGCGGAGCAGGACGAAGTGCCGCATCTCCCGGAACAGGTGGGTGGTATTCGTGGAGATGGCGTCGAGGAGATCGCACAGTTCCTCTCCCGTGGGGTCCGCCTCCACGTGGTGGAGGTAGGCCTCGAACGTCCGGAACCCGCCCTGACGCACGCGCTTGCCCAGCCGGGCCCGCACGAGCTGCATCTTCTGATCGCCCAGGTTGATGCCGCTCTTGGCGTACACCAGCTTGCGGATCAGCTCGTATTCCTTGCGGGTCAGATCCTGGACTTCCAGCTCCACGGCGTGTGCACTCCTCGGAACGGGCGCGGGGCGCGTCACGCCTGGGGTCGGTAGAGCACCTGCACCCGATGGCCCTGCACGGAGAAGGTGGCCGCCTCTTCGTTCGAGGCGGGCGTGAACTCCGGCGTTTCCGTCAGTTCCTCGATCTCCGGAATCGTCAGGTCGAACACGTCTTCCACCCCGTGCCGAGCGGTCACGTACTGGCCGCAGAGGATGTTCATGAACTCCTTGATCGCGTCGCTGGCCCGTCCCGGCGCGTCCGCGGATTCCGGATCGGTGCCGAGCAGATTGGCGGCCAGGAGCACGGCAAAGTCTCTCGTGCATCGCAGCCGAAGCGTACCTTCCTGCGGGCCGCGGTAGCGGATGACGGTTTCCAGCCAGACCTCACCCGGGGGAATCTCCGCGTCCTCCTCGTCGTGGAACATGAAGGCGAGGTTCTGAAGGACCTCAGAAAAGATCGTGTTCAGCGTCGGCGCTTTCTGATCCTGCATCGTCTACGACTCCCAAAAGGGGCTTGAGCACGTCACGGAGCTGCTCCGGCTGGAAGGGCTTGCGGACGTATCCGAAGGCTCCGAAATCTTCCATCTGGGCGATTCGCTTCTGGCTGCCCTCCGTGGAGGCGATCACGATCGGAATGTCGCGAAGCCGCGCATTCTCTTTCATCCGCGTCAGCAGCTGAATTCCGTTCATGGTGGGCATGTTGATGTCCACCACCATGCAGGCCACCGTATGGTCGTTCAACTGGGCCAGGGCCTCGATCCCGTTGGAGGCCTCGTACACCTCGCCCACGTCCAGCCCCGCGATCTGCATGGTTCGCTTGACCATCTGACGAATGGTCGCCGAGTCGTCCACGATGAGCACGTTCGAGGGCATCGCAAAAGCTCCTAACTGCTGACCGACTGCAGTCGGTCACCGGACGGGGGCGTCGTGAAAAGGGCCTCGACCCGCTTGACATCCACGAGGATCTGTACGCCGATCTTCTCCAGGTCCGTCTCGTGCAGGTTGTGTCGGGACAGGACCGCGCCATCCGCCCGGTAACACAGCCCGTCCACACCGATCCCCAGTCCGAACATCAGGCAGGCACAGTCCGCCAGGTGCACCACGTCGACGAGGTCGTTCGGCGGATCGAGCTCGCTGGGCAGGTGATGATGCCGGATGCTCAACACCATGTTCTCCGGCAGTTTCCATCGTTCGGCGATCTGGCCTCCGATGTTCTGGTGTGAGAAGCCCAACACCTGCTGTTCGGCCTCCATGAAGCTGACCCCCTCCTCCTTGACCTTGCGCACAATGACCGCGAATTCCTGGGCGACGTAGTCGTTCAGGATCACTTTTCCGATGTCGTGCAGGAGGCCCGCCGTGAACGCCAGGCTGCCGTTTGCCCGCCGCAGCAGCCCCGCGAACTGGGCGGCCGCGAGGGCCACCGCCACCGAGTGCTTCCAGAGTACGCCGGGATCCATGCCGTACCCGTTCTGCTCCCGGGCCAGCAGGTTCGTGGTGTGCACCGACATGACCAGCTGCAGCACCTTCACGGTGCCCAGGCAGAGCATGGCGTCGTTCAGCGAGGTGATCCGGCGCGACAATCCGAAGTAGGCGGAGTTGCACAGTCGCAACACCTCCGCCGTAATGGCCTGGTCGTACCGGATCGTCTCGACAATGTCGTCCACCGTGCTCCGCGGATCGTTGACCACCCGGATCAGCTTCATGGCCGTGTCGGGGAGGGGCGGCAGCGTTCCGATCTTTTCGACAATCTCGTTGGCCCTGTTCACAGCTCACGCTCCCCGTCTCGAGTCTTGAGTGTCAGGCGACCCTCGTTACATCGCAACCGCAACGTCCGGCTGATCGAGCCTCCCACGTCCTCCTTGTCGATCAGAATGCCGTTCTTCCAGAAGATCTTGCGCAGCATGACATAGTTGCGCTTGCCGATGTTGAAGGTGCCGTTGTCGTCCAGCAGCTGCGACCCGCCGGCGACCTTCACGACCAGGCGCTTCTTCGTGGCGCCCAGCTCGTAGGCGGCCCGGAACAGCGCCGGCACGCCCGTGTCCGCGAACATGGCCGGGTTCGCCTTGGCCTTGTCCGGCGAAAGGGACGACTCCGGCAGCATGTAGTGCAGCAGCCCGCCCACCCGGGCTTCCGGATCCCAGATGGCCACGCCGATGCAACTGCCGAGCGAATAGGTGACCAGCGTGTCGCGCGGGTCCTTCGAGACGGCAAAATCAGCGATGTCGACGACTCGGTCCACAGGTGTTGTCCATGCGGCCGGCCCGCGCGCCGGCGGCGCTTCGCGCTCGCTCGTCCCGTCGAGTCCGACGGCCCGTCTTACGCCCGGGCGGGCTCCGAACGGCTGACCTGCTCCGGAAGCTCCACGAGCTCGTCGGCGTTCAGCACCCGATCGATATCCAGCAGAATCTTCACGTCGTTCCGGACTTTCCCCATGCCCAGAATGAAGTCCGCCCCCACGGTTCGCCCCAGCGACGGCGGCGGCTCGATGTCCATGCTGTCGATGTCGTGGACCTCCTGCACCGTGTCCACGATGATCCCCATGAGCGTTCCCACGTCCACGACGATGATGCAGGTCTGGTCGTTGTAGGCCGCCTCGGGCATGCCGAACTTGGCCCGCAGATCAACCACCGGAATCACCTTGCCCCGTAGATTGATCACGCCCCGTACAAACTCCTGGGTGTGCGGCACCACCGTGATGTCCAGGACGCCGATGATCTCCACGACCTTGAGAATCTGCACACCGAACTCTTCCCCGTCCAGGGAGAAGGTCAGGAACTTGCCGCCCGGCACGGATCCCGCTCTGCCCGCGGGTGCGGGTGCCGAAGGGCCGGAGTTCGCTTCCACGATCGCTTCCATCTTGTTGCGCTCCGCCGGTCAAGCCGGTATGAGTTCCGCTTCCTGTGTCGACTGGAACGCGCCGGAGGAGGTCAGGGCCGCGGACGTGTCCGGCGGACCCAGGGCGGGCACGTCCCGGCCGCAGGGCTCGGCGGCGAACCCGGCTCGCCGCTTCGGCACGCGGAAGTCGTGGTACGCGGCGTACAGCCCGGCCATCTCCAGGATCAAGCCCACCCGGCCGTCGCCGAGAATCGCGGCCCCGGAAATGCCGCGCAGCTTCTCGAAGCGCTCGCCCAGCGTCTTGATGACCACCTGTTGCTGTCCGATGAGCTGCTCGACCACCAGGCCGATCAGTCGGCCTTCGCAATGCGCAA
>CAZBFW010000083.1:0-10594 GCA_964491135.1 uncultured Phycisphaeraceae bacterium
AGATAATGAGCGGTGACTGGAGTTCAGACGTGTGCTCTTCCGATCTACCCACGATCATGATCACCGCGATCACACCGCCGATGACGGCCCCCACACAGAAGGCAATCAGGGTCATCCATGGGCCGAACCAGACCCCGATGGCCGCCATCAGCTTCACGTCGCCGGCCCCCATCCCGTGCATCATCCAGGGAACAATCAGAACGCCGAAGCCGACCAGCAGTCCGAACAGACCGCCGAGCAGCCCTTCCCCGCCATGAAACACCCCCTGGACGACGAATCCGCTTGCGATCAGTGACGCGTTCAACCAGTTCGGCACCCGGCGTTGGGAGTAATCGATCCACGAAGCGAGCAACACGCCGGGCACCAGAATCGCACACGTCGCGCCCCAGTACGCGTCCATCACGGTTCTCCGTTTTTCCGTCGGTGATCCCCGGTATCGGCGAGCTGCGGCCGGTGTCGGCCCCGTATCCGCCCGTTTCCCGACCGCCGCCGTTTGTCGACCCCAAACACGGAGATGGGCACTCGCCCTTTCGGACGAGGCCCATCCCCCCGTGCCTGGTCTATCACGAATTCCCTCACGCGAGCCGCAGGCCCGCGGCGGGACGACTACGCTGGGTTACACGCCAGTGGCCGTGCCCAGCTTGCTCTCGACGTTCTCGAACACCGCGGTCACCTTGGTGCCCAGGTTCGTGATGGCCGTCAGAGCGGCAATGATGATCAAAGCCAGCATGACCGCGTATTCCGTTGCGGTCGGGCCATCTTCCGACTTCAGAAACTCACGAATCCGATCCATCTTGTTCTCCTTTCCCTTCGGAAAGTGCCGGGTCGAGTATCCGCGACCCGCTGGTGAAACGAAACGTACCCGCGCCACTCCGTTGCGCCGGCACCTGTCTGCATTCACTCGCACCTCCACAGGGCTCGAGCAGCACGCCGGTTCCTTCCCTGGTCGGCGTATCCGATCGACACCTACTGTTGCCGATCTGGATAGGATGTAAATTTCAGATCGCCGAAAGGCAAACCGCGCGTACGCTTTTTGCAGTAGATTTCACCGCCGAAGTCCGTGTAACACGGAGAGGCCCCGATGCCCGGCCGGCATCCGGGATATCCACGGACCCGGCATGTACCGGAATTCCGGCATGGTGCAAACGGCGGAGCTGGCGGGAGTGAGATCAGACCCGCAGAGGCGTCCGTCGCGCGAGCTTCCTGCCGGTCGTATCCTCACCCACTCCCGATAACCAGGCCATCGTACGCCAGGGCCATCCCCGCCGGGAGCTCCGCGTCCGTCTCCGCGTGCTTCAGAGCGTGAGCGATATGCGTGAACCAGGTCCGGCGCGCACCGATACGGCGGGCCATCTCCACCGCCTGGTCCAGGTTGAAGTGCGTGGGGTGGGGCTTGCGACGGAGCCCGTCCAGAATCAACACTTCCAGCCCTCGCAGGCGTTCCAGCGATTCCGGCGGGATGAAGTTGCAGTCCGTGCAGTACGCCGCGTTTCCGAACCGATACCCCAGAACCGCCAGCGGCCCGTGCATCAGAGGGATGGGTACGATCGTCCGGCCGAACAGCTCAAAGGGACCGCCGTCCAGCGACACCAGACGCAGGGACGGCTTCTGCGACGGGTAGTCCGGATCGTACTCAAAGGCGTAGCGAAACCACTGCCGAACCACCTCTACGGTGTGAGGCAGGCCGTAACAGGTCAGCGTCCGGCCCATCAGGACATTAAACCGCCGCAGGTCGTCCAGCCCGGCGATGTGATCGGCGTGGTGATGCGTGAACAGGATGGCATCGACCCTGCGGACCCCGTTTGCGACGCACTGGAGCCGCAGCTCCGGGCTCGTGTCCACCAGGAAGATGTGCTCTCCGTACTCGACGGCAATGCTGGGGCGGGTGCGGCGGTCCCGCGGGTCTGTCGACGTGCAAACCGGACAGTCACAGCCGATCATGGGAACGCCGTGCGACGTCCCGCTGCCGAGAATGGTCACCCGCACCTGATCATCCGGTCCGCCTTCTGGCACGTTCACCTCCACCGGTCGCCCGCATCGCCGGCCCGGCATTGTAGCAACGACCGGACATTGACGCACCGTACACCCGCGGATACCGTCAGACGCGGCATGGAAGGTACGCGCAGCAAACCCCTGGCCGCCACGGTACTCAGGAGCCGGCACCGGACGCCGCATCGCCGTATTGGCGTGCACACGTGTGCGGCCCTGCTCGTGGTTCTGCTCGGCTGCCAGACACCGGGCGGCCAATCCCCCCGCCGGGTCGGAGAGGCCTGGCCCGGGGTTGCACAGCCCCTCCCCGCCGCCCGATCCGCCGCGCGGGCCGAGCCGGATCCGACGTCACCCTCACCTCAGGACAGCGCAGCCGTTGACGATTCCATCATCGCCATGGTCAACGGCGCGCCCATTCACCGCGGCCCGTTAGTCGATCTGCTGCTGGCCGGGCACGGCCCGGGAATGCTGGAGCAGATGGTCGTTTTGCAGGGAGCCCGTCGCCTGGCGGCGGATCGCCAGATCTCCGTCACACCGGCAGACATTGACCTGGAATACGATCGATCGATCCGCCAACTGGCCGGCGGCGTCACCGGTGCGGATCCGGAGACATTCGACCTGCAGGCCGGCCGGGCGATTCTGGACGGCATTCTTGCACGACGGAACATATCGGACCGGGAGTATCGGCTGGCCGTCGAGCGAAACGCGTACCTGCGAAAAATCGTGACGGCCGAGTTGCGGATCACTCCGGACCACGTGCAGCGCGAGTATGATCGAATCGCCAATGACCGGGTCTCCATTCGGCACATCGAACTGACGGACCCGGCGCAGGTTGCCCGGGTGCGTCGGTTGATCGAGGTCGGCGTGCCTTTTGCAGACCTGGCCCGCCTGTACAGTACAAACGCAACGACCGGGCAGAACGGCGGAGCCCTGGAACCGTTCACCGCCGACGATCCGGACGTGCCCGCTCTGCTGCGCGAGGTTGCCTTCGCGCTGAAGGACGGCGAGACATCAAATGCGGTCCGGATTGATGCCGCCTACCATATCATCCGGCGGGAGATGCTTCTGCCGGGCCGGACCGAGAGTTTTGAGACGTTGCGTCCTGAATTGGAGCGGCGACTGCGCGACCGTTTGACGGCGCCGGCCATGCAAGTCCTGTACCGGGAGTTGTACGACGGCGCCGATATCTCTATATACGATCCCGTTCTGCGCGATGCGGTGGAGCAACGAAACAGAACGGGGGCGACCAATCCTCAGCCGTGGCGGCCCTGATGGGGAGAGGTCCGGCCGCGGTCGCATCGAAAGGAATCGGTAGTGCCTGATCACCAGAAATACAGGGCGGTTTTGCT
Source organism: uncultured Phycisphaeraceae bacterium (assembly GCA_964491135.1). Taxonomy (GTDB): domain Bacteria; phylum Planctomycetota; class Phycisphaerae; order UBA1845; family UBA1845; genus JAFGJQ01. The sequence continues at coordinate 3,339 of CAZBFW010000083.1, forward strand.
GTTCGGGTGCCCCGGGTCCGGTAAGGGCACACAGGGCGTGACCCTGGCCGGGATGCCAAACCTGTTTCACCTGGCCATGGGTGACATCTTCCGCGGACTGGACAAGCAGAGTCGGATCGGCCAGGAGTTCCTCTCGTACTCCACGAAAGGGCTGCTGGTGCCCGATGAGTTGACCGTCCGCGTCTGGAAGCAGCACGTGGAGGCCCTCGTGCAGCGCGGTGAGATTCGCCCGGACTATCACATTCTGCTGCTCGACGGGATCCCGCGCACGCCCGCCCAGGCGGAGCTCCTGCGGGACTGCATTGACGTTCTCAAGATTGTCCATCTGGTCATCGCCGACGTAGACGCGCTTGTGCGTCGGCTGAGCCTGCGGGCGAAGAAGGCCAACCGGCCGGACGACGCGGACGAGTCCGTCATCCGCAAGCGCATCAGCGTGTATGAACAGGAGACGAGCCCGGTTCTACAGAGCTACCCTGCCGCCCTGGTGGCGGACATCAATGCGGACCAGCATCCCCTGGCCGTCCTGCGGGACATCGCCGGCTGCCTGAGCCACTGTCTGCCGGGCAACATCTGAAGCACAGCGAGAAGCGCGGACGCCCTGCAACATGATCATGCCGTTACGACATTGGTGCCTGCACGCCAGCGTGCCGTTTCTTCTGGCAGTCTGGGGGTGCGGACCCGGAGGCGGCGGTGGCGGCACCGGCACACAGACGGTTGTCACACCGGTGGCCGGCGAGCTGAACAACCCAACGGCCCTGCTCTTCATCCCTGACGGCCGGCTCCTGGTCGCGGAAAGCGGCGCCGGGCGCGTCATCTCTCTGGACGAAGCGGGCAGCGCGAGCATTCTGATCGACGGATTCACGATCGGCACGTACAGCCCGTTTGACGTCGGGCCGCTGTCGCTGGCTCTGGCCGCCGACGGCAGCCTTATCGTGGGCGAGGGGGGTGAGCGCATCGGTCGTGAGCGCGTCTCGTTCTACACGGCGGATGGAGCGCCCGGGCCGGACGCACTCGTCCCCCGCGGCGGGTCCGATTTCTTCGACGTGGCCCTGGAGTCGTCCACCGGTCGGCTCTTCATCGCTTCCGCCGGAAGCGACCGCATCTTCGTCGCCGACCCGTCTGCGGCCGGCGGTTTTGCCGCGCCAGTTAACTTTGTCGCGGACACGACGGGCGAGCCGCTTCGCATGGCCGCCCCGGCCGCCCTGGCGTTCGACGCGCAAGGCCGGCTGCTCGTGGGGTTTGCGGACCAGGACGGCGGCGCCATTCTGGCACTGAACACGGACCCCGCGGCCGTATCCGTTCTGATCAGCGCCGTGGCGCCGAACACGAGCCCCGTCACGTCCATCGCGGTCCGACCGTCTGATCATGCAGTCGTCTATGCCACGCTGGACGGGCCGCTCAGCGGCAGTATCCACATGATCACCCCCGACGGCACTCAGTCTTCCCTGGCCTCCGGCCTGCCCGGCCCGACGGACCTGGCTTACGATTCCGGCGAGGTCCTGCATGCGACGCTGCTGGGGCAGTCGCCTAACGGCAACACCGGCCAGGTCGTCCGCATCGAAATCGTGGAGATTTCCACCAACGGAGTGGAAGAAAACACGAACGCTACGCCGTGAGACGCGGATTTCCGCGTTCGGATGGCTTCGTTCCTCCCGCGGCCGCCTCCGTCCGCGCGGGCAGCGCCAGGTCTTCCGCTGCGCGGTGACAGGCGATGCGATGGGCGGGCGCTGTGGACGTCGACGTCAGTTCCGGGCGCTCGTGCCGGCAGACATCGACTGCGAACGGGCAGCGTGGGTGGAAGGGGCACCCGGGAGGCGGGCAGGACGGGCTCGGGGGTTCACCGATCCTCTGCAGGTGCATGCGTCCGCGTGTGGGGTCCGGGTCGGGCACGGATTCCAGCAGGATGCGCGTGTACGGATGACGCGGATTCTCGAACACCGCCGCGCGCGGGCCGGTCTCCACGAACCGCCCGAGATACATGACCGCCACCGTGTCGCACACCGACTTCACGACGGCGAGGTTATGCGAGATGAAGAGATAGGTGAGACCGAGATCGCGCTTCAGGCCGATCAGCAGCGCCAGGATCTGCGCCTGTGCCGATACGTCCAGGGCACTGACCGGCTCATCGCAGACCAGCAGCTCCGGCTCCACCGCCAACGCGCGGGCAATCGCCACCCGCTGCCGCTGTCCGCCCGACAGTTCATGCGGGTATCGGCCCATGTCGGCGGTTTGCAGGCCGACCCGACCCAGCATTTCCGCCACCCGATCGCCAACGGCGTGGCCGCGTCGCAGGCGGTGAATCCGCAGCCCCTCCCCCACCGCTTCCTGGATGCTCAAACGCGGGTTCAGGCTTCCCAGCGGGTCCTGGAACACGATCTGCATCCGGCGGCGCACCCGCCGCAGGTGAGAACCGCCCAGGCGAGAGAGGTCCAACCCGTCAAAGACCACCTGCCCACTCGACAGAGGCACCAGGCGAAGCACCGCCCGGGCCAGCGTCGTCTTGCCGCAGCCGCTCTCGCCGACCAGCCCCAGCGTGGTTGCCCGGGGAAGGTCAAACGTCACAGTGTTGACAGCCGTCACGCCGCCACGCACGCCCGAAGGGCGGTAGCGAACGGAAAGGTCCGTCGCACCAAGCAGCGGGAAGGCGGCGGCGCTCATGGGGCCACCTCCCCACAGGCAACCCAGTGCTCCGGACGCGCCTGCCGCAGCGCCGGAATCTCGTCCACACAGTGCCGGAGCAAACGGCCGGATGGGGTATCGATGGAGAGGGCCGCACCGGCCTGGGCCACACGGCGCCGGCTCAGGGCACAGCGAGGGTGGAACCGGCAGCCCGGGGGAACATCCGCCGGCGTCGGCACGCTTCCGGGAATGCCAATGCCGCTCGCCGGCCGATCCAGTCGCGGCACGCACGCAAGAAGCGCCTGCGTATACGGGTGTAGCGGGTTTGAGAACAACTCACGCGTGGGAGCCCGCTCGACAATGCGACCCGCATACATGATGCAGATTTCGTCCGACACCTGCGCCAGCACGCCCAGATCATGCGTCACCCAGAGCATCCCCATTCCGGCTTCTGCCTGAAGCCCGCGCAACAGGTCCACGATCTGCGCCTGCACGGTCACGTCCAGAGCGGTCGTCGGCTCGTCGGCGATGAGGAGTGCCGGCTCGCCCGCCAGGGCCATCGCCAGCATGGCCCGTTGCTGCATCCCGCCGGAAAACTGGTGCGGATACTCCCGAGCTCGTCGAGCGGCGTCGGCGATACCCACGCGTGCCAGGAGGCTCACGGCCTGCTGCACGGCCTTCCTGCGCGACAGCCCCAGGTGAAGCCGGGGCACCTCCGCGATCTGCTCGCCCACGGTGAACACGGGGTTCAGCGCCGCCGCCGGATCCTGGAAGATCATGGCGAGGCGGCGCCCGCGCATCCGCCGGACCTCGTGCTCCGTGGCGGTCACCAGATTTACGGAGTTGCCACCGCCGTCTGACCAGACAACAGAGCCGCCGGCAATCCGTGCTCGCCTTCGCGGCAGCAGGCGCATCAGCGCCAGCGCGGTCAGCGTCTTGCCGCAACCACTCTCGCCCGCCAGTCCCAGCGTGCGTCCGCGCCGAAGGTCGAACGTTACGCCGTCCACGGGATGCACGATGCCGTCCCGCGTGCGGATCTCCACACGCAGATCACGCACGGCCAATGCAGCGGGATGGCGGTCCGGGTTCATAGGCCATGCTCTCTCCGTCAGCCGGGCACCAGGTTCTCCGATTCACCGCGCGGATCGGCCACGTCCCGAACCGCCTCGCCCAGCCAATTCACCATCAGTACGGTGGCGAAGATGGCCACACAGGGCGGATACACCAGAAAGGGCGCCGCATGGATCTGGTCGTAGGCCGATCGAAGCATGGTGCCCCATGAGGGGGCCGGCGGCGGCACACCAAAGCCCAGCCACGACAGGGCCGCCTCAATCAGGATCGCATGACCCACGCCGAAGGTGATTGTCACCATGACGGGCGCCACCGCGTTGGGCAGCAGGTGGCGAAACAACACGCGCACGGGTCCGGCGCCCAGGGCCCGCGCCGCGGCGGCGAACTCACTCTCGCGAAGGCGCAGCATCTCCGCCCGCATCAGCCGGGCGATGGGAGTCCACGCCGTCAGGCCGATCACAAGGACCACGTGGGTTACACCGGGGTCTTCCACCCATACCATGACGGCCAGGATGAGGAAGAACACCGGGAAGCACATCACCAGCTCGATCAGCCGGCTGATGAGCAGGTCAACGATTCCGCCCGCATATCCGGCCCATGCACCGAGCGCAATTCCGATCAGGCCGGCCAGGGCCATGGCCCCCAGCCCCACCTTCAGCGAGACCGCGGTCCCGTGAACCAGACGGGCCGCGACATCACGCCCGAGATCATCCGTGCCCAGCCAGTGCTGACCGCTCGGACGGGCGCAAACGTCGGACGAGTAGGCCAGCGGGTCGTACGGAATGAGGGCCCGCACGCCCAAGGAGCTTTCCGTCACCGCCGTCTCCACGTCAAACGACGGCAGGCTGAACGGCCGACTCTCCCTTACCACGGCCGACGCAAACGGCACCGACCGCACAACCTCCACCAACCCGGGAAAGTACAGTCGGCCCTCATACCGACAGACGATGGGCAGCCGCGAGGCCAGCACCGGACGCAACACGGCTACGGCAACCAGCAACAGAAGTCCAGCCAGGCTCAGCATCCCCAGGCGGCGACGCCGGAAGCGTCGCCAGAGGCCCGGTGCATGCGATCGGAACGTCGCAGAGGACTGCCGGACAGAGGTGTCAGGCATATCGCACCCGTGGGTCCGCCAAAGCGTATGTCAGGTCCGCCAGCAGCGTGCACAGCAGAACGACAACCGCGGCCACAACCGTAAGGGCCATCACCACGGGATAATCCCGCTGCGTCATGGCCTGGAACAACAACTGTCCGATCCCCGGCCACTGAAACATGGTTTCGAGAATCACGGAACCGCCCAACGCGGACGGAACCAGCAGACCCACCACCGTGATGAGTGGAAGCAGCGTGTTTCGGAAGGCGTGGCGGTGCAGGACCACACGTTCCGGCAGTCCCTTCGCCCGAGCCGTGCGGACGTAGTCCTGGCCCAGCACTTCAAGCAGGTTGCCCCGGATGAAACGGGCCTGGTACGCGATGAGCGGATACGCAAAACAAAACACGATCAACGCGAAATGGCGAGCCAGGTCCGCCGCCTTTCCGGGGTAGGACATGTCCTCAAAACTGTCCGACCGCAGACCATACGGCGAGAACCAATCGAGGTGCACGCCCACCACCACGATCAGCAGCATGGCCATCACGTACCGCGGCACGGAATACAGCGCCGCCAGTACGCCGCCGGCAACAGTGTCGAACACGCCTCCGGCCCTGCGAGCGGACGCCAGCCCGATCGGTACGGCGACGGCGAGAGAGAGAACCACGGCCCCCCCCGCCAGGCACAGCGTCGCCGGCAGCCGCTCGCCGACCTTGTCCGTCACGCGCCGCCCGTCGTGGAAGGAACGACCGAAATCGAGCCGGACCACTCGGCCCAGCCATGCCGCGTATTGACGCGTGATCGGCTGATCCAGTTCGTAGTACGAGCGCAGCCGCGCGTACGCCTCGGCCGACATGATGGACGCCCCGCCGCGACTGACGGCCTCCAGCGCCGGATCCCCCGGCGCCAGCCGCGTCACGGCAAAGGTGACGACCGTGATTCCCACCAGCGTCACACCGGCCAGGAGGAGTCGCTTGGCAACGTACCGAATCATACCGACGACTCCGACACCTCCCGCAAGAGTCTCCCGACCGCGTGCTACGGCTTGCCTCGCAATCCCTCTCCCGCCGGCACCCACCACGCCCGGGCGCCAGGGTAAAACCCGGCCGGCCCCATCGGGCTGAAGTGGACGCCGCGAATCCGCTTGTGAAACGCCCAGAGGCTGGGGGCGTTGATCAGGAACGTATACGGGGCGTCCTCGTACACCCTTGCTGCCAACGCCTGGTAGATGCCGCGCCGCACCTGTGGATCGAACGAACGCCGACCCTGCTCGAACAGGGCGTCCACGTCCGGGTTGGCGTATCCGACGAAGTTCTGCCCGCCGCTGCGGGCGGCACTGTGCAGCAGGTTCCACGCGTCGTCCGGCTCCGGCTCGGCCGTCCAGGCCCAGATCACGGCCTGGAACTCGCGCGTGAACACGCGTCCGCGCAGCGTCAAATATTCCAGCGCCTGCAGCTTCATGTCCACGCCCAGCCGACGGAGGTCCTGCTGAAACACGGCCGCCAGCTGCGGAGACGTCTTGGACTCCTGGGCGAAGCCGAGCGTGAACGCAAACTTCACTCGTGTCGGGGTCCCATCCGGGCCGACGACGTTCCGGTATCGCCAGCCGTCTTCCGGATCCACCTGCCAGCCGGCGGCATCCAGCAACGTGGCGGCCTTCCTCGGGTCGTAGTCAAACAGGGGGATGTCGGCGTTGTACGCCCACGAGCCGGGCGGAAACAGCCCGCGAGACCGGGAGAAGAGCCCATCATAAACCGTATTCAGCATCAGCGGCATGTTCAGCGCATGCGACATGGCCTGCCGCACGCGAACGTCGCCGAAAAACGGGTTGGTTCCATCCATGTTCCAGGCGATGCAATACACGGTCGCCTGGTCCGCCCAGCCTTTGACGCCCACCCGGGCGAATCGATCGTCCCGCGTGTCGCGCGCAAACTGCTGCGGAGTCAGCAGCATCTCGTCCAGCTCTCCCCGCTTGAACATCAGCAGGGCCGTGTTGCCGTCGGGCACGATTCGGAAGATCACGCGGGCGAAGTGCGGTCGGGGACCGGCGTAGTCCGCCCACCGCTCCAGCACGATCCGGTCGCCCGCCGCCCAATCGACCAGCCGATATGGACCGTTGCCCACCGGGCGGCGATTCGCCTGAACGTGCGCATCGCTCCGGCTGAGCGTGGGGTCCTCGCTCAATCCCCGCTCATACACGTGCCTCGGGAGAATCGGGAACTTGATCCGCCAGCGATTGGTCGGCAGCGCGTCCCTGAATCGGAACCGTACCGTCAACGCATTGACCACCTGGCAATCAGCCACGCCATCGATCGCAGCCCGGGCCCGTACCGCCGGCACGTGCTCGTTCCGGATCATCTCCCAGGCGAACACGACGTCCTCGGCTGTCAGCGCAGCCCCGTCCTGCCATCTCAGTCCCGGCTTCAGGCGAAGTTCCGCAGTCAGGTGGTCATCCGCCTCCGAGTACGCCTCGGCC
>CAZBFW010000084.1:0-7866 GCA_964491135.1 uncultured Phycisphaeraceae bacterium
GGCCGATGCGTGGGTGCAGCTTCTGCGAGCCCTGGCCGGTCTGTCCGCCGACGGCCGCGTGTGGATGCTGCTTCATTCGTACAGCGGAGATCTGAATCAGGAACACGTGCGACTGCACCGGCGGCAGACCGTGCAGATCGCAGACGCAACGCCGGAGCTCATTCTCTGTGTGGAAGAGGATGTGCTGTACGAGTTTCGCCAGAGGCGGAACGGGTAGGCCGCCACGCCGACCGCTTTCGGGCCGCGGCCCTATTCCGACGTCTGCTCCGAGTCTCAGTCAGGATACACCCCAAATAAGTTCCGAGCGTCTGGCAACAGGGCGACGGCATACATGGCCCTGGCACCTCCAACCGTGCCGGCCTCCCTTTTCATTCGCGATGTGGACACGAAAAGGTGAATGATCGGGATGGCAACGATGATCAGAACGGAAACCATCAGGCCCAGGGACTCTTCCCCGGGATTCAGCTCGTATTCGACAGGCCATCCCACAGCTATGGCAAGAGCTGCCGCCGCACAAACCAGTCCCATCGGTATGCCGCATAGAATGGCAAAGAGCCAGGTCGTCGTGCGCCAGCTTCTTGCGGAGGCGACAAGGTGGCCCGCCGTACTCAACCACCGCATGGCCATGCAGAAGACGACGACGGCCGCCGCCTGGGCCAGCCCAAGCAGGCTGAGCATGAACGAAAGGAGTGGCGGGACCTGATACACGCGATGCGCGTGCAGCGCTTCCAGGCAGGAAAGACCCGCCACAATCGAGACAAACACCAAGGCCTTGCCGTAGCGGGCGTCCACATTCATGCCGGCGAGCCTGATTACGCCCCAGGTGATCAGCACCATTCCGAGGAAGTCGTTCAGCAGGTCAAGCCGCCATCCGTTCTCGTTCGCGGACACGCTGATGTAGACGTCGATGATGCAGAGTATCCCGCCCCAGAATACGGCGTGCAATGGAGAAACGACCCGTGAAATGTCAGCGGCCGATACGTTCATCTCTGTGTCCCCGAACCGGTGCGTACACGGATCATGCTATCCAATTGGACTTGGCGAAGCAAGGCGGAATGCGCGCGAATGGTGGTGGGGCTGCGCTGCCGCACGGATCGGCACGGAGGCTCAGACGGTCCCTCCGGGACCGGAGGGGGTTGGGAGCCTCGGCCCCGCCCTTGAAAGGGCGGGCTTCATTCGGACGGGCCTGCGGCCGTTGCGGGGAAACGCGGAAACGCAGAGACGGATAAACACGGAAACAAATGGGAGTTTGTCCACCGCGCATAAGGCTCTGTCCGACCCGAGATCGCGAGCGACAGATTCTGTGCCTGGGGCGCCGGTACGTGCTGTCCAAGCAGCATTTCCAGCACGGCGACGTCCGACAGGTCGAGGTCGGAATCGGCATCGAAGTCGAACGCGGCCAGGCAAGCGTGCGCGGGTGACGGCGTGCCTGGGCCGGAGGCGGCCAGGCACGACTCGAACTGAACGTAATCCTCCACGTCCACATCACAATCATCGTCGAGGTCGGCAAACGGTCCGGGATGCTCGCAGGCGCCCATGTCCACCGCGCACCAGGCGATCCGCGGCAGCCCGTCCATGTCGAACGGCATCGGCTCGGATGTGTCGCCGTCCGCGTCGAGGTCCAGTACGTCCGCCGGAACGGCCGTGTTGCTTCCGGCATCGCGGCATGGGGATTCGGGCCGCACGTGGAGGTCGCCGTAGTCGTCGTCCGCCGTGCCCCACTCGCCGTCGAGTCCGGGGCTGGGCGGCCGGACGAAAAGTGGATCCGCATCCAGGTTGCCTTCACCGTCCCCGCCGCCGGGCACAATGCTGAATGAGATGGAGACCGACGCGGCGATGTATCCGCCGATCTCGTTACGTGTGTTCCCCCACAGGATGCTATTCCGAATCGCCGGCTGTGCGCCTCCCCATCCGCTTACAGCCCCGCCAGAGTCTGCCGTGTTTCCGCTGAACGTGCACTGGGAAATGAGAGGTGCGTTCGAGCCGACGAAAATGGCGCCGCCGGTCGACTGCCCCGCAGGAGTGAGGAATGGCAACTTGTTCCCGACAAACAGACAATTGACGATCGCCCCGTTGCTCCCGTGGCCGATGCCGCCACCAGAAATCGTCGCCGTGTTCCCTGCGAAAACGCAATGCGAAAAAACGGGATTGCCGCCCGCGTTGCTGACGCCGCCACTACAGTGTGCGCTATTACGAATGAACTGACACTTGCGGATCACCGCGTCGCCGTAGTAATTGCGGAGGCCTCCGCCATAGTCGGTAGGATACGGCCCCAGCGAGGCGTTCTCGAGGAATAGGCATTCCGTCATTGTGGGATTGCCGCCATCGTTGTATGCGCCGGACCCGTATGTGAACATGCTGGTAGAGACTGCCTGGTTCCACCGGAACGTACATCTGGTCACCAGCATCGTGCTCCCCGTGTCGTACAGGCCGCCCCCCCGAACGGCGACGTTGGATTCGAGAATGCAGTTGGAGACCGTCGGACTGGCGTTCTCGACGTACATGCCCCCGCCCTGCTGGGCCCAGCCGTTGATGATCCGGAAGCCGTCGACAACCGCGTCGGCCGTCTCCGCAGTGTGAAAGACGAACCCGCGGTGCGGCTCGGCGGACGTGCCCTGGCAGTCGATGGTGCAGTCAATCTCCCCGCTGGCCGACCGAAGCGTGGTGCTTCGCCCCGCGAAGTCGAGGTCACGATTGCCCGCGCCCGCATATGCTCCGGCCGCCACGAGGATGGTATCTCCGTTCGTGCTCGCATCGATGGCGGCCTGAATGGCATCAAACGGGTGATCGTCTGATCCATCTTCCAGCGGATCGCTGACGGCGGGATCGCCCGGGCCGGGATCACCCGGCGCATCGTCGTCCACATACCAGGTATTCTGCGCCCATCCGACAGCGCCGGGAATCGATAGACAGGCAAACAGAACGAGGAGGCCGAGTCGACGGGAAAGACGTGACATGATGTCCTCATTCAACAGAAACGAAAGCCTACGCTGACACCCTTTACAGTATCAAGTCGCACTCAGCGAAACAAGCGAGCCCGCCTGCATATCGAGACTGGGCTGCGTAACCGCACGGATCGGCATGGGAACTCAATCGGTCTTTCCGGGATCGGAGGCGATTGGGGGGCCTCCGTTCCGCCCTTGAAAGGGCGGGCTTCATTCGACCGGGCCTGCGGCTGTTGCGGGGAAACGCGGAAACGCGCACAAAGCAGATACGTGCACATCTCGGCAAGTGGGGAGGGCACCTTGGGGGAGGAGACCGGCTGGAAAGCCTGTCCCACACAAGAGTTGCCGGTCTCACACAAGAAGCCGGCGGTCCCACACGAAAACCGCTGTTTGGCTTGCGTGCCGATCGTTGCGAGCGGGAGGGATGTTCCATCGGCGACCGAACCTGGCCCGTGGGGGCGGGTTTTCGAGGCATGGCGTGGAGCGAAACCGATGCATTGGACGCGACGACTGGTACACGGCATTCTGCCACCCATCCGCAAGCGGCCGGCGCCGGGGCGGGTTGTTCAGCCCCGGCCGGAGGACGCGTGGCGAGACTATCCCTCCACCGGGCTGACGCCGGCCAAGCTGATGGCCATCCTGCGGCAGGCCGACGCGGGCGACCCCGCGCAGGCCCTCGCCCTGTTCGAGGAGATGGAGGAGAAGGACGCACACCTCTGCGCGGTGGCCAACACCCGCCGACTCGCCCTCACCGGGCTGGAATGGCAGATCGTCAGCGCCGCCGACGTGCGGGAGGGCGTCGACCGGGCCGCGGCGGACGAGGCGGCCGCCTACTGCCGCGAAGTGCTCTCGACCATCGAGACTTTCGACGAAACGCTGCAGTTTCTTTCCCTGGCCCTGGGCCGGAACCTGGCGCTGGCTGAGATCGTCTGGGACCGCGTGAACCATGAGACACGCATCGTAGACGTTGTGCCGATCGACTTCGCCCGCATCACCTTCGACGCACAGGACAGGCCGCGCATCCTCACGCAGACGGAGCCGCACGACGGCATCGAGGTCACCTGGGGCAAGTTCGTCGTGCATGCGCCGCACGCGGTGGCCGGCCATCCGCCGCGCGGCGGCCTGTTGCGGGTGACGGCCATGGTGTACCTCGCCAAGAACCTCGCCCTGAAAGACTGGATGATCTTCGTCGAGGTTTTCGGCATGCCGGTGCGCATCGCCCGCTACGATTCCTCCGCCACCACGGAGGAGAAGCGCGAGCTGCTGCGGATGCTGGAGACGCTGGGCTCGAACGCGGCCGGCATCTTCTCGAAGGCCATCGAGCTGGAGATCGTCGAGGCGAACCGCGGCACGCAGCCGCCGCCGTACGACAAGCTGGTGGATTTTCTGAATCGCGAAATGAGCAAGGCGTGGCTCGGGCAGACGCTGACCACGGAGACCTCCGGCCTCAGCGGCGTGTTTGCCGCGTCCAAGGTGCATGAGAAGGTCCGCAAGGACATCCGGGCCGACGACATCCGCAAGGAGGCCCGCACTATCCGCCGCGACCTGCTGGCGCCGATGACCGCCTTCCGGTTCGGCCCGGAAGCGCCGGTGCCATACTTCCGACGGGTGCCGGCCGGCCCGACGGACACGCAGGAGCTGGTTGCCGTGCTGGACGCGGCCGTCAACCGCCTCGGGGTGCGCGTTCCCACCGGCTGGGCGCACGACGCCCTGGGCATTCCCCGTCCCGCGGACGACGCGACGGTGCTTTCCGGTGGGAACACCTGATCGCTTTGCGGACAGGCGTTCGCAAGCGGTCGCAATGGTAGTTGAGTGACACGACGTGGCAATCAAACAACTCAAGCGAGACCAACCATGAACGACACTTCCACGCACACCGAACCGGACACGGATCAGCAGGCGGCGCTTCCTTCCTCCGAGTTGGCGGGCGATCCCGTGCCCGACCGCATCCTCATCGCGCCGTGGGGCCGGGTGGACAGCACCAACGGCCACTTCGTTGTGGATGACGAGTCGGCCCAAGAGGTGATCGACGCCTTCGCCGCGCACGGCACCGACCTTCCCATCGACTACGAGCATCAGACGCTGGGGGGGCGTTACGCGTCTCCCACCGGCACGGCGCCCGCGGCCGGCTGGATTCAGGCGATCGAGGCGGAGCCGGGCGTCGGGCTGTTCGCCCGCGTCCGCTGGACGGACGCGGCCCGGGAGCATCTGGCGGCCGGTCAGTATCGGTATCTCTCTCCGGTGGCGGTCGTTCGCGCCGCGGATCGCAAGCTGATCGCGCTGCATTCGGCCGCCCTGACGAACAAGCCGGCCATCGTTGGAATGAGGCCGATTGTGAACGGTGACGGCCCGGACGCGGATTGCGAGGCGGCGCTGCTCGTGTTGCGGCAGCAGCTTGGCGTGGCGGGTGATTGCCCGGACGCGGCCCTGCTGATGACGGCGTCTCACCGCCTGGCGGAGCTGGAACACGAGCGTCGCCGGCGAGAAGCCCAGGCCCGGCTGGAGCCCGCCCTGCAAACCGGACGGCTCTGTGAAGCGCAGCGTGAATGGGCCCTGCGGCTGGCCCTGCGCGATGCGGAGCTGTTCGACGAGTGGCTCCGCACCGCGCCGGTACTGCACGCGACGGGTCGGACGCAGCCGCCGGATCGGCTTTCGCCGCACGCGGCGGCGCATCACGTGGAGAGCGCCGCCCGCGCGGAGTTCCGGGCCTGCTCGGGCCTGGCCGGTTTGACCACGGAGGACGCATTCGTGGCCGACGCGTTGCGGCGGCATCAGCGGATCGCCGGCTGACTCATCTGACGGAGCATCGGCGCGAGCGTTCGCCCGTGCCTGCACACGCACCATACACGCGGGTCCGTCCCGCAGAGGGGAGACACACCACCCATGACACTGACCGCGAATCGAGAAGTGGACCATTACGTCGACCAGGAGTTGCGGAGCTACCCCGTGGGCGAGGGCGAACACGTGTTCAAAGGCGCCTTCGTGGGCCTGCGGCCCGACGGGTGTGTCCGCCCGCTGGCGGCCGGCGATCGCTGCGTCGGACTGGCCTACGAGGAAGGGGACAACACCAGCGGCGCCTCCGGCGACTTCAACATCCGGGTGTTTACGCTGGGCGACTTCGGCTTTTCGCTGACGGGCGCCACGCCGGCCGACATCGGACGCCCCGTCTACGCCGCCGACGACGAAACGCCGGGCTTCCAGCCGGGCGGACGGTCCTTCGTGGGCTACGTTCAGGATTGCCCGAGGGCCGGCGAGATCGTGCTGCGGCTGGTCACCACGGGTCCGCTGGGGACGGCTCGAATCGACCATCACACCGCGAGCTTCAGCCTGACCCGCGCGGACAGCGGCAGCATGCACACGAACCTGAACGCCGCCGGGCCCATCACCGCCAGTCTGCCGCAGCACCCGCCCACCGGCACCGAGCTGACGTTCGTTTGCATGGCGGACCAGGAGCTCCGCATCGCTCCCGGCTTTGCCGGCGGCATCTATATCAAGGGGGCCAAGCAGGCGGACAACAAGTACGTGGCCATCGCCGACATCGGCGATTTTGTTCACCTGGTCGCGGACGGAAATGGCGACTGGGTGGCCGTGGCTTCCATCAGCGGCGCCGACGCCGACATCATCGTGCAGGCCTGACGGGCAGACCGCACCTGCGTTTTGACGTATTCCGTGGTTCTTCCATTCTTCTCGGAGACACACCGTGGCCATCATCAACACCGGACTGCTGACCAAGGGGCTGCGAAGCGAGTTCTTCCAGCGCTTCGGTACCGTGCCCACGTTCTACCAGGACTTGTCCACCCGCATCCCGTCCACCTCGGACCATGAGACATATCGCTGGCTGGGCACCGTGCCGCAGATGCGCGAGTGGGGCACCGGGCGCATCGCCAAGGGGCTGCGCACGGAAAGCTACTCCGTCGAGAATCTCAAGTACGAGGCCACGCTGGAGGTGGATCGCGACGAAATCGCCGACGACCAGACCGGGCAGATCCGCATCCGCGTGGCCGAGCTGGCCGAGCGGGCCGCCACCCACAAGGACTACCTGATCGGTCGGCTGCTGGCACTTGGCACGGCGGCCGAGGCGGCCGGGTACGACGGGGCGCCGTTCTTCTCGGCTGTGCACGTGTCGGGCCAATCCGGCGCGCAGGACAACGACCTGGCCGCCGAGGCTTCTGACGCAGCCAGTCCGACGAGCGAGGAGTTCAAGGCGGCGCTGAAGCAGGCGATCGCACAGATGCTGACCTTCAAGGACGACCAGGGGCAGCCCATGCCGCTGACGGCCGGCGGGCTGGTTTGCGTGGTGCCGCCGCCCCTCTACTTCACGGCGCTGGAGGCCATCCAGGCCACCATGCTCAACAGCACGTCGAACGTGCTGCAGGGCATTGCCCGGGTGGTCGCGTTCCCCTGGCTGGCGGACGCGTCCACGTGGTACCTGCTCAAGACGGACGGCGTGATCCGGCCGTTCATCTTCCAGGATCGCGAGCCCGTGGAATTCAACGCGCTTACGGAGGACAGCGAGGAGGGGTTCCTGCGCGAAAAGTTCCTCTACGGCGTGCGGGCCCGGTATCGCATGGCCTACGGATACTGGCAGCACGCGGTACGCACGAGCTTCGTCGCGGCATAGCGAGCCCTCGCCCGTTTCCGCCCGGGCGGCACGCCTGGTTGAGCGTGGGTGGCATGCCCGTTTCCGCCTGGACGGCATGCCTGGTTGAGCGTGGGTGGCATGCCCGTTTCCGCCGAAGGCGGATCGGGCATGACGAATCGCTGCGGGCGTGGAAGCACGCGAAACATGCCCGAGGCTGAAGCCTACGGGCATGGCACCCAGCATGCCCGTTTCCGCCCGGGTGGCACGCCTGGTTGAGCGTGGGTGGCATGCCCGTTTCCGCCTGGACGGCATGCCTGGTTGAGCGTGGGTGGCATGCCC
>CAZBFW010000084.1:7966-10569 GCA_964491135.1 uncultured Phycisphaeraceae bacterium
TGCCTGGTTGAGCGTGGGTGGCATGCCCGTTTCCGCCGAAGGCGGATCGGGCATGGCGAATCGCTGCGGGCGTGGAAGCACGTGGAACATGCCCGAGGCTGAAGCCTACGGGCATGGCACCCGGCACGAGGAGCCTCTCATGAACTACGTCACGCTGAGCGACATCGAGACCCGGTTGGGGCCCGCCGTCCTGGTGCAACTCACCGACGACGCGCGAGTGGGCGAGGTCAACCTGGCCGTGGTTACGGAGACGGCGGACGGCGCGGAGGGCGAGGTGAACAGTCATCTCGCCCTCCGCTACACGGTACCGGTGGATGGGACTGTGAATCCGGACGCGGTGGCCTTGCTGCGGTCGATTGTGCTGGACCTGGTGGAGTACCGGCTGCACGCGCGGCGCCCACCCGCGCCGGCGGAGGCGGCCGCGAAGCGGGCCGCCGCCATTGTCTGGTTGAGAGGCGTGGCGGAAGGCAGCGTGGCTCTGCCCGCGCCGGCGGACGGCTTCCGCTCCGCAATCACCGGCAACGATCGGGTCCTGTCACGCGAGGAAATGGAAGATTTCTGATCGCGGGGGGGGCGGTCATGAGTGAGCTGAGCGATCTGGAAGCCGCGGTCGTGGCACTGCTGCAGGGCATAACGCTGGACAGCGGTCCGGCGTTCGCGTCCGTTCGCGGGTTTGCCGATCCGGACCGCCGGCGGGCCTTGAGCGCGCTGGCCCGCGAGAACTCACCGGCCGCATTTGTGCTCTGCACGGAACGAACGCGAACCGGTGTCGGCTCGAAGCGGGTCACCCGGCTGTACGTGTCCGTGCTCATCGGGAACCGTGACCTGGGGGGCGAGGACCGTGTTCGCCTGGGCGATGCGGAGCACCCGGGCAGCTTCCAATTGCTGCAAAGCGCGATGCAGGCGCTGGACGGGGCAGTGGTGCTCACCAACCGGCGCCTGGTGGCCACGGACGAGCAGGTCATCGCGGCCGACGACCGTTTCCTCGTTTACGAACAGCGATACTACGTGGACCGGCCGGTCTAGCGGGGCCGGCACCAGCCCTGCCGGCCTTTCCGCTCGGGCCGGCGGCCCCCGGGGGGGGCGTGTGGGCCGGCCTCGTTGACAATCCGCCCGGGGCCGGGCACAATGACCGGTCCGTCGGATGACCGGGCGGTCGATCGCATAGGAATGACCGGCCGGTGGGTCCGACCCGCCGAGGGCGATTGCCCGAAGCGCGCGGATGTGGCGGAATTGGCAGACGCGCAGGCTTCAGGTGCCTGTGCCCGCAAGGGCGTGGAGGTTCGACTCCTCTCATCCGCAGTGTCCCCACACCTCCTTTCCTCACCACCGAATTATGCACAGTTGTCTAGTCGGTGACGCTGGTCTTGGCTCGTTCGCGCACGAATGACGCGGTCGTTCGGGGTTCGACTGCGAACGAGGAGCAGGAGGAGGAGGGCGTGGAGCGAAAGCAGCGCGATCGCCAAATCGCGGCAGGTGAATCCGCGATTGTCGGGCGTATGCCAGGTCGCCGTCCCGCGACACCGAAAAGCGGCCTGAACTCCCCGGATCGGACGGCATCGTGAGGCCTCTGTGACCGCTCCCCTTAAAAAACGCGAATGATTCGAACGCCGTGATCGCCGGCGCTGTACAATGCCTGATAGGGCCGGTCGAGGAAGTCGGGGAACGCCGTTCGGCACGTCTTGGAGGAGGAAGCGATGAACGCCTCGGTCAGCCTCGCCTCGTGGAATGCTCCTGCAACGCCGAAAGCGGGTTTGGTGCCTCTTGTGAGGTTCTGCCGGGGCTCTGCTGCCCGCGCTGTTGCTGTTGGCGGCAGCTTGCTGATGGTCTTCGTCGGAGCCGGCGGTCCGTCCAGCGCTTCGGCGCAAGAGTGTGCGCCGGGCTGTTGGCCGAGCTGGGTGGGAGACGGCTCCTGCGACGTGCCGTGCAACGTTGCGGCATGCAGCTTCGACGGGGGCGACTGCAATTACCCGCCCGGCGATTTTGACAACGACGACGATGTGGACCTCGCCGACTATGTTC
The DNA here is from genome assembly GCA_964491135.1 of uncultured Phycisphaeraceae bacterium. Classification (GTDB taxonomy): domain Bacteria; phylum Planctomycetota; class Phycisphaerae; order UBA1845; family UBA1845; genus JAFGJQ01. Next base: position 9,989 of record CAZBFW010000084.1, read on the forward strand.
GCTTCGCCGACTGCCTGGGCGGGCCGATGATGACGCCGACCCCCACACCACCCGTCACGGCGGACGATTGTTTGAACGTTTTCGACTTCAACGCGGACGGGGATGTGGACGTGGCGGACTTTGGGGCGTTCCAGCCCGTGTTCGGGCTGGCCGGGTGCGCGCCGGGCTGTCCAACCTCTTGGGTGGGCGACGGGTACTGCGACGCCGCGTGCAACGTCGCCTCCTGCGACTACGACGGGGGCGACTGCAACTGCGCGCCGGGCTGTTGGCCGAACTGGGTGGGAAACGGCACATGTGACACGGAGTGCAACGTGTTCGAATGCGATTACGACGGCGGGGACTGCTACTGCGCTCCGGGCTGCCGGCCGTGGTGGGTGGGAGACGGCTACTGCGACGCGGTGTGCTACGTCGCCGCCTGCGGTTACGACGGCGGAGACTGCGCCGCCGACGAATGCGCGATGGGCTGCCTGTCGTCCTGGGTCGGAGACGGCTCCTGCAACATGGCGTGTAACGTGGCCGGATGCAGCTACGACGGGGGCGACTGCAACTGCGCGCCGGGCTGTTGGCCGAACTGGGTGGGA
>CAZBFW010000085.1:0-423 GCA_964491135.1 uncultured Phycisphaeraceae bacterium
GTCGATCCTCGACAGTATTGACAGGACCCTCGTCGGCCCCGCCGGCCGGCGTCAGACAAACCGGAGAGAACCGTGGCAAAGGAGTGCAAACGATGAAGGAACGCATCTGTGCCAGAACCCGCGACCCGCCGCCATGAACCGGGCCCGGGGAATCGAATCCGTGGGGACGAATCGTCCCGCGTACGTGCTGGCAGTCGAGCGTGGACGAAAACCTCAAACGCACAACGACGGGAGTGACAACATGAGAAACAGACCGACGCACAAAGTGATGAGGAAGACCCCGGATCGGGCCTGGATGAACCCGGAGTGCCGGCACAAGCTGGCCGCCGAGTGCGGGTTCCGCGAAGAAGGACACGCGGCCCGACCACCCCCGTCCCCGGCGCCTTCGCCGCCGTCCGCACGAGCAGTTCGCGCAGGCGGTGG
>CAZBFW010000085.1:433-10563 GCA_964491135.1 uncultured Phycisphaeraceae bacterium
CGACTCTCGCGTACCCCGCGCGGAGGCGGGCCGCGCCTGTCTGCGCAGGTCCGCGCGATGGAGGAACGCACCTCTCTCCGCAACAGCCGCTTCATCTCTTGAGGCATACGCGGAGACGAACGCCCCCAAGCAGTCTCGACCTCGCGGCCCACGCATTGTCGTGGGCGTGTGATGGTCGGGATTTCGCCGACGGCGAAAGGCGCGGAGTCCGCCCGTCAAGCCGAGCCTCCGATTGGGCCGGTTTCGCTCTCATGCGTAATCGTGATGATGGATATCGTCCCGTCCTCCCCCCGGCAACCGTTCCGTCTCCCGGTTCGCACAATGATTCCGAATCATCTCGATGCGCTTCCCGCCACATCTCCTTCACGCCAACGGTGAGTCGGCCAACGACTTCACAAGACGCCTCTGCCTCGGCGCGCAAAGCCACACTTCTACTCGCGGAATCAACGACTTCAGTGAATTGGCGTCCTGCAAAGCCGCTGACGACCTGCCTCGCAAAGCATCATCGCCCCCTTGCGATGGGAGCGATCATCGGGCGAATCAGTCACGGCTTTACACGCGACGCGACACTAGACGCTGATCGCATGCAGAGCAACTATGGAAAGAGAGTGGGAGCAGTCATAATTCTCTTGCCGCGTCAACGTCGCAAAGCGATGATGAGACTCCGCTGGTCGAGCGGACGCGGGCTCAGGCAGCCCTCAGCCCGCCAGGGACAGCCGGTCAGGTGAGGCAGGAACGAACACGCGGCGTCTTTGATGCCGCTTCCCATTCTCACCATCCGGGGCCTCTCTTCATGGATAACAGTGCACATGTAATGGACGGCCGCGCGCAAGGCGCGACCTTACTCTCCAGTTCAGGCTGAACAACTACAGGTCTTTTTCCGGAGGATGCACTATGAAGCGACTTGTGATCCTGAGTCTGAGTCTGCTCTTGACGGGTGCCGTGTTCGGTCAGACGTCAACGGGGGGGACGCTGGAGACGTCATCCGGAGACTCCATCACCGCGGAACAGCTCAAGGAGTGGACGGACGAGTTCCTGCCGCCGGGAACGACGTGCCTGGTCGTGTTGACGGAGTGTTTTGGCGGCGACACGGCAAAAGCGTTCGCCGGAGACTCGGACACGGCGGTCATCTCCGCGACGTCTCCCGGAGAGGTGGCGTACTACGGCGGGTACGACGACGATGCGGCCGGTGCGCTTGATCCCGGTCCGGGCCGCACCGGCCAGACGGTTCACGGTGCAGGCACGGCCGGGAAGCACCCGGACGAGACCCCATCCACGGGCGGCGGGAGATCGCCGAGTTTCGTGTCGATGGAGAGTGCCTCCACCGGTGGAAACGTCACCGGGCGCGAGGTTGTGGTGTACGCCGGAAAGCCTTCGTCACAGCCCGGCTGTGACAACGATCAGCGAGACACCATCAAGAACAACTTCGCGGACGAGCAGAGCACAAACGTGACGACGGTCGGAGGTGAAGGAGGCGAACCGAACGGCTGGAACAAGGAGGGATCTGCCGCCGGGTTGCGCCAGGCGATCAAGCAAGCGGGCGATCGGATTGCGGCGTCTGGCAACCCATCCACGACCCAGTTCATCCTCTTCGTGACGGATCACGGCGATCTGCACAAGGAGAACGCCGACGTAACGACGACCCCACCGCAGGAGGCTACAATCATCGCATACCTTTCATGCTTTTATCCATGGCAAATCTCGGCAGAGGATCTGCTGAGCGAGCCGGACAGCTCGACGTCGTTCTCGTTCTTCATCGACCTCTCCAGCAACGGCGTCTTGTATGATCCGGAAAGCGGTCCGATGTTCAGTCCGGGCGATTGGAGCATGAATTTGCAGACACTGCCGACGGGATTCGAGTACTACATCGCCTCGTCGTCTGACATCCCGCTCGAGATTGACGGGTCGGGCATCGTGGGCGACTTCCCCGGCGAAGGCGTACGCGTCATCTTCCCCGTTGACGTGGTCGATTTCGTTGAACACTTCTTCGCCGTGGGTGTTGAAATGGAGGTGGTGAACCACACCCTGTGGACGTGGGAGGTCTCGCGTCCGTCCCAGAACAGCGGCCCCATCAGCAAGCCACCCCACTGCAACGATCCACCGCAGGATTTTGACGGTGACGGCCTCGTCAACCTGCACGACTTCGCTGATTTCCAGATCTGCTTCGATCCGAGCGGCACGCCCAGCCCGGCCTGCGCGTGTTTTGACGACAACAGCGACAGCATCGTCGATCTGACAGACTACGTGGCATTCGAAGCGGTCATGGGGGATTTCTGATGGCCTGACGCCAGCGCATCGCGCATCTGCCACGGGTTGCGGCGGGGGAATTCCGGCGAAATGTCCACCGGATCGAGACTCGCCGGACTGGAATCTCCACCTCCACCGTAACGAGAATCCCACCTGCCCTGGACGCAGCTCAGCAGCGCCCAGGGCAGGTGGACGGAGAGGTTGTGCGCTGGGTTCCGCTGTTGGAAAGTTGCCTTCCACGACCCGATCTCCCGGCATGGTGCTTCAACGCAAGTTCCTCATGCAGCCCCCACGCAGCAGAAAACCGACCATGAACGTCGCCCCAACCAGAGCCCTCGGCCCATCCAGCCACACCAAGCCTTTCTCTTCCCGTCGGCCCTCCGTTTTTCCAGTCCAAACCGGCTTGCGAAACGATCATGCATTGGTTCGACCCCCTTTCCGTAGGCCCGGCATTGAGCCCTTGTTTGAACACCCTGCTGGCGGAGATCCGGCAAACCGGCAGAGCGAGGATCGGACGCGCGCCCGTCCCGCCCGATTCGACGCCCGCCGCCTGCCTGTCAGAACACGCGGAGGGGTTCATTCGGCTCACTGGGACGGGAGGCGAAGGATGCTGGATTCGCAACGCGAAATCGGCTATCCTACGGTGTACAGGGGCGCTGGAGCCGGGGTTTCGGTTTTGCGGCGCAGACATTGTTTTTACAGGACGTGCGCGGAATGGCTGGGAATGGGTTTGCCGGGCGAATCGGCTTCATCATGGCGGGCACCCTCTTTGCAGCGGTCGCCGTCGTGTCTGCGGACGAGATTCGCATCGCCAACTGGAATGTCACCAATTATTCCGGCGGCCGCGCGGCTGAGTTCCAGACCGCAATCTACGGGCAGTACGCCGGTCGGACCATGGCCCCGGATGTGCTCATCGGCCAGGAATTCATCAGTGCCGCGGCGGTCACGAGCTTCCTCAACATTCTGAACACGGCCGCGGGCAGCCCGGGCGACTGGGCGGCCGCCGCCTTTGTCGATGGTCCCGACACGGATAGCGCCTTTTTCTACCGCACAGGCGTGGCCGCGTTGGCGACCAACCTGTCGCCCAATGGAGTGACGGTCGTGGCTGTCGGGGGCACAGCCCCGAACCATCCGCGTAACATCATGCGGTACGACATCCGGCTTGCCGCCGGGACCTCCGCCGAAACCGTGCTGGCCATCTACAGCACGCACATGAAGTCGGGCACGAGCACCGAAGACAAGGAACGCCGGCTCCTGGAGGCGCAGCGGATCCGCGATAACGCCGAGTCCCTCCCGGCCGACTGGCACTTCCTCGTCGGCGGTGATTTCAACATCCAGTCATCCGCCCAGGAAGCGTACCAGGAGCTGGTCGGTTCCCAGGCAAACGACGACGGGCGGTTCTTTGACCCGATCAAAACGCCGGGATCCTGGAACAACACCTACACCTTCCGCATCGTGCACACGCAGGATCCGATCGGCGCGGGCGGCATGGACGATCGCCACGACCAGATTCTGCTATCCGCCGGCCTCATCGACAACCTGGGCGTGGACTACATCGGCGATGCCTCCGTCCCCTATTCCACTTCCACCTGGAACGACGCCAACCACAGCTATCGCAGTTGGGGCAACGACGGAACGAGCTTCGACACCACGCTCACCATAGCGGGAAACCAGATGGTCGGCGCGGTCATCGCCCAGGCCCTGGTGGACAGCGCGGCCGGCGCGGGTCATTTGCCCGTGTTCCTCGACCTGCGGGTCCCGCCGTGCGTCGGCGACTTCGAATGCGATGGCGACATCGACCTGGATGATTACGTCGCGTTCACGGATTGCCTGTTCGGGCCTGACCAGACGCCGGACCCGGACCCGCCCACGCTGGCGGAGCAGTGTCTCGAGACCTTCGATTTCGACTTCGACGACGACGTGGACGCGGTCGATTTCGCCGAGTTACAGCAGATTCTCGCCGAGCAGTAGACGCCGCCCTCAGTCATCCGCCTCGGCCGACCTCCCTTCATCGCAAGGGCTTCCGTCCGGCCTCCGTCCGCATCTGATTCACGCGGGCCCAGACGTGCGGGTCGTCCTTGAGGAAGGACACGAGGTGCGCGGTGGACACGCCCAGGCGCGCGGCGGCGGATGAAACCTGCATCCGGCAGCCGGCCAGCAGGTCCAGAATCTCTCCGACGGCCGTCAGGTAACGCGCATCCCGCCGGCCTACGCAAAGGCGCCCCTCGCGGCTGATGCAGCCGCCCAGGAGCGGCGTGGGCCGATAGGCCTGCGGATCGATCGGCGTCCGAACGTGCAGCGCAATCGCCCGGCGCAGGCGACGCAGGGCCCGGGCGCGGTTCTCGTGCTGCGAGCGGCTCTCCGTGGCCGTCACAATCAGGCCGGTGGCCCGATGGCGGAGCCGCACCGCCGAGCTGACCTTGTTGCGATGCTGCCCGCCCGGTCCCGATGCCCGATAAACGTCGACTTCGCATTCGTGAGCCAGTGTCTCGTCGGGCAGGGCCAGCAGAGCCGCCGCCGTCTGCTGATTCGCGTCGCCGTGCATGGGATGTTATCGCTCCGTGCAAGCCGCGGCATCGCGCCGTTCGTCCGCATCATATCGGGGCGCAAACCAGTCACAAGTCACCGTTCACCCCAACCGATATCGCAGTGGAACGCGACTCTATCCCTGAGTCCTCAACTAGGACTGTGGAGTAACGGATCATGAAGTCATCCGTCGTACGGTACTGGCCCGCGGCCCTGGCAGCCGCGGCCATCCTGGCCGGTTGCATGTCCATGTATGATTCGAGCGTTGGCAGCGGCTCTGCCGGAGGCGGGGGAGGCGGCACCGGCTCGAACACATTTGTCGAGCCTGACGACTTTGACGCCCCCGGCAACTTCGCCGACGGCAGCCACGACAACGACACCAGTCAGCCGCCCGTCCTCCCAGGCGACGCCACCACGGAGGAGGGCGAGGAGACTGCCAGCCACTTCCGGGCGATCCAGCTCGACCCCGTGCTGGAAGACACCGCCGGTCCGAAGTTCGTGCGGGCGCTGGACATGGACAAGGACGGGGACATCGACCTCGTCACCGGCTGGAATCAATCCCAACCGGTCCAACTGCATCTGCAGTACCGCGACGGAGATGCGGTCCGGTTCCGCGCCGTCAACCTCGGCGGCACCGACCCGATCGCCGTTCTGGGCGGTCTGGACGTGGCCGACCTCAACGGCGACGGCTGGCTGGACATCGCCCTGGCCATCAAGCACACGGGCCACGCGTCGTTCTGCGGGGATGCCCTCACCACCTGGTGCGGCCTGGGGCCCGTCGCCGATCCGACCGCACAGGAAGCCGACGTGGGCGAAGTGATGATCCTGTTCAACCCGGGCTCCGCCGACGCCATGCGCGACGGCGAACGCTGGGCCGCCGTCGGCATCACCGAGTCGTACCTCGATGGCCGGCGTGACAAGAACTATGAAGTGGGCAAGCGCGAGCCGGAGTGGAACAGCTACACGGCCCTGGTGACCGGCGACCTGAACTGCGACGGCCGGCCCGACATCGCCGTGAACTTCAACCCCGCCGCCTGTGAAGACGAATGCGAAAAGTACCCCCTGAACCGCACGGTGCTCTACGCGAACCCGGGAGGCGGAACGCCCGCCGCCTGGGCCGCCGCATGGGCAGACGTATCGGGCGTTTGGGCATACGCCGCCACCGGGCCGATCATCAAGGACCTGGCCGTCAGCGACGTGGACGATGACGGCGACGTGGACCTGATTGTCACGCATCCCAACCAGGCCAGCGGAAACGTCAGTTGGCTGATCAACCAATGCACCGGGGGCGCGAACTGGAACGAGTGCCCGATCGGTCACGTCGATACGGAGGCGGACGTTGTCGAAGTGGGTGATGTGGACGGCGACGGATATGACGACGTCCTCGTCCGCTCCACCCTCGGCGCCGTTGTGCAGTGGTTTAAACGACCCACGGACGACGGCACGGAGCCGATCTTCCCACCCACCGACCCGCCGACGCCGGACCGCGATCCGCCGTCGAACCAGGCGTTCTGCAGCTACCCATGGCCCGTCTTCACCGTCAAGGAGTTTGACGGTCGGGCGCCCGAGGGCATCACGCTGGGAGACGTCACCGGCGACGGCCAGGCCGAGGCGATCATTGCCGCCGGGGGAGCCGTGTTCTGGTACCAATACGACCCCGCCGTGCCCGGCGGGCTTTACGACATGTGGATCGAGGCGTTCGTGGTGGACGACACCAAGGAGCAGGGTGAGACGGCCAACCCCAACGACCCGGACTACCGCGACCAGGCCACCTACATCAATCGGGTGCTCGTCGCGGACGTGGACGGAGACGGCTTCAACGACATCATCGGGACGCTGGACCGGCAGACGCGCAGCGGCCTGGCCGACGACGCCCTGCTGTGGTTCCGCAACACGTTGGGGGATTCGCGGGAGTAGGCGGCCGCGCGTCGCCCGTGAGGGCACGTGTGCCAATGACAGAACCAACCCATCCCAAGAGGTGATTCATGAAATCGGTGCTGCTCAAGAGCGTAGGCATGGGAGCGGCCATTGCCCTGGCCATCCTCGGCTGCACGTCCATGTACCAGGGATCCGGCGGCGGAGGAGGTGGATCCGGGGATGGGGGCGCCACTGACTTCCTGGACAGCGGGCAGACGGCCAGCAGCCTCTTCCGCGCGATCCAGGTGGACCCGCGAAGCGAGGACTCCGCCGGTCCGCAGGTGGTGCGGGCGGCCGACCTCGACGGTGACGGCCGGCTGGATCTGGTCAGCGGTTGGAATGAATCGCAGCCGGTCCAGCTTCACTTCCAGCGGCGGACCAACGCGGGCGAGATCTATTTCCTGACCGTTCCGCTCGGGGGCAGCACGCCGGTGGCCCGAATCACGAGTCTGGAGGTGCTTGACGTCGACGGCGACGGCCGGCTGGACATCGTCGTCCTGGTCAAAGACATGGGCATCGCGGGGTATTGCGACGCCAAGCGCCCCGACTGCGACCCGAATGACAACAACGGCATCATCGACGGCGCGTTCATGGGCGAGGTCGTCGTGTTCTTCGCCCCCGCCGACCCGCTGAATTCCGTCTGGACGCCTGTCGAACTGGCTGCTTCCCGGCTGGCGGGCGCGGGTGAGCGAAGCGGCCTGCCGGAGATCGGCGGCTATACGGCCATGACCGTCGGCGACGTCGACGATGACGGAGACTCGGATATCGTGCTTGCCTTCAACGCCGCCGAGCCGCTGCTTGACGCAACGGGGAACTTCGAGCCGTCCGACCAGGAGCCGCCGGGCGTCGTGGACATTTATCCCAACCCGGGCGGGGTGGCCGCCCGCGAGCAGGGAAGCTGGTTGCGCAGCACTCTCCGCGCTGGCCTGGTCTACCAGAACCGGCCGGAAACGGCCGTCAAGGACGTGAAGCTGCTGGACGTGGACCGCGACGGCGATCTCGACATCGTATGCACGTACCCGGAGGCAGCCAGTCGCAACGTGCGCTGGCTGGTCAATCCGCTCGAAATCGCGAACACGCCCGGGGACATCCTGCGTGACTGGGGTGAGCCGTCGCCGATCGGTCAGATCCAGACGGGAGCGGACACCCTCGCCCTGGGCGACGTGGACCGCGACGGCGTGACCGACGTGATCGTCCGATCCAGCGAGGGTCTGCTCGTCCAGTGGTTCAAGGGACCGAGCCTCCCCTCCTACTCGTTCCTGCGGACCCCCTGGCAGGTGTACACGATGGCGGAATTCATCGACCGCGCCCCGGGGGCCGTCGCCGTGGGCGACCTGGACGACGACGACGTCATCGAGGCGGTGGTCGGGGCCGAGGGAGCGCTGGTGTGGTTTGATCCCGGTGCGGGCAGCCGGCTTTACGACCAGTGGAATGAGAACATGATCATTGACGACTCCCCGCCGGAATCGGCCGACGCCGACGCCACCTCCGGGCTGAGCACGGACCAGATTCTGCAATTGCTGACCGATCCCCAGGCCCAGCCGGAAGCGGAAACGGGCACCATCATCAACTCCGTGCTCGTCGTGGACATCGACGGCGACGGCGATCTGGACGTGATCGCCACGCTGGACCGCACGGGCAACAGCGGCCTGACCAATGATGCTTTGGTCTGGTTCCGCAGCGGCCTGGCAACGCAATGAGGGCGACGTACTGATTCGTCGACCGCGCCGGGGGGGCGGACGCGTCACGATCGCAACGGCGGCGTGTGGGAAGGCTGCATCGCATGAACGCCGCAAACACCCCATCCGGAGACGGCGCAACGGTCACGGCCCGGACGACGTCTTGCTGAACACGTCGCGTACGCACTCCAGCAGGGCCCGCGGCCCGAACGGCTTGGGCAGCACGTGCTCCCATGGCCGTGGCACGGTCCCGCGATCCACCACATCACCCAGATACCCGGAGACGATCAGACAGGGCAGCCCGGGAATCGCCTCGTGCAGCCGCGAGGCCAGCTCGCGACCGTTCACTCCGGGCATGACCATGTCGGTGATGAGCAGGTCCACGGCACCGGCGTTCGCCCGCGCCAACTCCACGGCTGCCTCGCCGTCGTGCGCCTCCAGCACCTTGTAGCCGGCGGCGCTGAGCGTCTTGCAGATGACCTGTCGGACGAGGACCTCGTCCTCGCAGACGAGCACCGTCTCCGTTCCCCGCAACGCACCGCGGCCGGCATCGGCACGGACGGAGAAGGTCTCGATCGGTTGATGGATCGGCAGGAACACCCGAAACGTGGAGCCGTGGCCGCGGGCGCTTTCCACGCTGATGTCGCCGCCGGCCTGTTTCACGATTCCATAGGCCGTGGAGAGCCCCAGCCCCGTCCCCGCGCCGGGCGCCTTCGTCGTGAAAAAGGGCTCGAAGACGTGCTGCAGGGTATGGGAATCCATGCCGACGCCGCTGTCACGCACGGCCAGAAGCGCGTGCTCCTGGTCGCTGGCGAGGTTCTCCGCCAGAGTCCCGTGGCTGCCGCACGGTGCCCGCATGCAGGCGACCTCAATCTGTCCGCGCCCGGGAATCGCATCGCGCGCGTTGACCACCAGGTTGATGATCACCTGCTCCATCTGGCCCACGTCCGCCCGGACCGTGCACGGCCTTCCTTCGCAGCAGAAGGACAGCTCAATGTCCTCGCGGATCAACCGTCGGAGGATGCCTTCCAGGTCGCGGACCAGGTGGGTCAGGTCGAACACAGTGGGATTGTTCGGCTGTTTCCGGCTGAACGCGAGCAACTGGCGGGCGAGGTTGCAGGCACGCGTGGCCGCATCATCAATCCGGGTGAGCCAGTCAATCGACTCTGGCGGCGGGGTCGGCCAAGGGGCATTGAGCAGGAACTCCGTGCCTCCGAGAATGATGGTCAGCAGGTTGTTGAAGTCGTGCGCTACGCCGCCGGCAAGCTGCCCAAGCGCTTCCATCCGCTGGGCGTGGCGGAGCTGTTCCTCCATGGCCAGACGGCGCCTCTCCGCCCGTTCACGCTCCTGAATCTGCCTCTGCAGCTCGCTGCGGTTCTCCATGAGCTCCCGGTACAGCCGATCGTTGATGATGGAGATCGCAATGTGATTGGCGACGATCTGCAGATGGTTCAGTTCCGACTCGGTGAACCGACGCTCACGCTGGGTCGAGTAGATCCCCAGAACCCCGACCGCCCGGTTCTCCACGAGCAGCGGCGCGCCCGCATAAGACCGGAACCAGTACTTCGTCGCATCGCTCCGCGCGTCCGAAGCCAGAAGGGCCGTGGCCGACTCCGTCTCCACGTCTTCAATCGAGAGGGTTCGGCGTTCGTGGATCAACTCGCGGGCAATGCCGACATCGGCAGGCAGCCGCCGGCTGAGCTGGCACATGGGGATTCCGACCGCCGCCAGCAACTCCAGCTCCTGACCTTCCAGGGTGCG